>JAFTBA010000354.1 GCA_017458545.1 Synergistaceae bacterium
CCGTAACACAAACCCGTCATGCTCAGCATTAACAGCAGCACTGTAGCAAGCCTTTTCATGTTCATCTCCCCTGTCTATTCTATGTACTTACTGTAAGTCCCCTTCATACGTTCTAACGCCTCATTGATATACCTCGTAGGACAAGCAATATTCCATCTCTCGAAACACTCGCCCTGTTCACCGAATATATATCCCTCGTCAAAAAATAACCTCGCTTCCTCATGATTAACCCTCTCAAGCTCCTTATACCCCAATCCGAGTCCTCTCATGTCAATCCACATAAGATACGTCCCTTCAAGCTCATGAACTTTCAGTACAGGCAGCTCGCTTTCAATGAACCCGGTAATGATTCTCCTGTTACCGTCAATAACTTTAAGGCACTCATCGAGCCATTCACCGCAATGTTTATACGCGGCCTCCGCAGCCCTGTAACCCAAAATACCGCAGTTAGGGTGAGGGTTAGACAGTTCCAATCCTCCGAGAAATTTCGCACGCGTTTCGGGGTCAGGGATAAAGATATTCGATGTCTGGAGCCCGGCAATGTTAAACGTCTTGCTCGGCGCAGTCATTACAATACAGTTATCGGCAAACTCACCGCTTATTGACGCAAAAACAGTGTGCTTATGTCCGGGCATTACAAGGTCAAAATGAATCTCATCTGACACAACAAGCACATTATGTTTCAAACATATCTCGCCTATTCTCGTAAGCTCATCAACTGTCCAAACCCTTCCCGTAGGATTATGGGGACTGCAAAGAATTAACATCTTTGTTGAAGGGTCAGCTGCTTTCCTCTCCATGTCAGCAAAATTAATCTCATACTTAGTCCCCGTGTTAATCAACGGATTATCGACAAGTTTACGGTGAGTATTGCTAATGGCCATGTACATAGGGTAATACACCGGAGTCATCAGCATAACTCCGTCGCCTTCATTCGTGCAGGTCTTAACGGCGTTGAAAAATGCGTCAACAACTCCGTGAGACGGTAATATCCATTCTGGTTCAGCGTTCCAGTTATGACGGGTCTTCATCCAGTTGCAAACGGCTGATGTGTATTCAGGGGTTGCACCTGCGTAACCCATTATCGAGGTGTCAAGCTCGTGTTTCAATGCCTCAACTATTTCGGGAGCTGTAACAAACTCCATATCAGCAACTGAAAACGGTATTATGTCATCAGATTCCTTAATGCCAAACCTCGCAAGCTCGTTCCATTTATTTGAACCTCTGTTGAAACGCTTGTGAACTGTCTCAAAATCATATCTCATTCCTTAAAATTCTCCTCTCAATTACAACGTCAATGTCTCCAAATCATCAGGTACAAATATATTACCATTGAAGTATCGTTTTGCTTCGGCGGTGTAACGTTCTTTCCTGTGGGGTAAATCAGAGTCCTCTGTGTGATAAAGCATTAAGTTTTTTACGTTAAGACCCTGTGCAGTTTCGGAGGTATCTTTTACGGTTGAATGATATTTTTCGTGGGCAGAGAATTTCTCTTCGTCCTCCTCCAAACAGAACGCCTCATGTAACAGCCATTCACAGCCCTCAGCATAAGGACGTGATGATTCCCTTAACGGTTCATCGCCGCAGAAGACTAAGCGTTTATCACTGTCATAAGTCATTACGAATCCTAATTGCTTTGTTCTCGGTGATTTAACGTCAAAGAATTTTACTTCATGGCCGATTATGTTTACGGTCTCGTTATGGCTTACGGTTCTGAGGTGAATGCGTTTGCCGATGAAGTTATATTGATAGGGGAGGAGTAATTTTTCGGCAAGGTCATTGATTAAAGGAATGACATCATCATTCGAGTAGATGTTAAGGTTGCCGTTAAAGATTCCTTTGTTCATCATCTGTGCTGATATTCTTATTACCCAGATTACTCCCAGCAAATGATCTATATGGGAGTGTGAAATGAAAACGTCATGAATATCATCGAGGCTTAAACCTGTGCGTTTAATTCGTGAAAGAATCGTGTTGCCTCCGCCGGTATCAACAAGAAAATTCCTTCCCTCATCACTTAGAATAAAACAGGTGTTATAGCATTCTGTTACCAGGGCGTTGCCTGTTCCTAACATAGTAATTTTCATTCTGCAAACTCAAACTCCTCAATTAATCCTCTTGCTTTCATCTCATCAAGTTCACCCGTTAATCTCTCAGCCTCATCAACAGGTACATCACATTCAACGCTGACATTCTCAGTGTAATTCCATTTGAGGTTCAACGCTCCTGCACTCTCAAGCAGCCGTGTAACGTTCCCGACAGTGTTATAGCCCAGAGTAATTTTTACTGCTGACGTTAGGACGCACTCAATGCTTCCGCAAAGCTCAAGTGCTTTCGCAGCAGTTTCGCCGTAAGCGTCAATAAGCCCTCTTACTCCGAGCTTAACGCCGCCGAAATACCTCGTTACAACGACAATGACATTAACCAGTCCGGAACGTTTTATAGCGTTGAGGATAGGCCGTCCTGCAGTACCTGAGGGTTCGCCGTCATCAGATGAGTATTCGCTGCCGTTGCTGAGAACGTAAGCACGGCAGTTATGGGTAGCGTCCCTGTACTTCGAGACAATGAGAGTCAAAAACTCTCTTGCTTCGTTTTCGTTATGACAGGGTGATACGTTAGCGATGAAAAGCGAACGTTTAATTTTTTCTTCGTATGTTGAAGGGCTTGAAGGTTCTCTAAACGCATTCGTTCCAGGCATCTTTAATTTTCCGCCAAGCGTTTTCGATTGCATCGGAAATTACGCGTGTATCACTCAGAACGGGCATGAAGTTGTTATCGCCCTCCCATCTGGGAACTATATGCCTGTGCAAATGTCCGTCAACTCCTGCTCCTGCAGTGCGTCCCAAATTAATGCCCATATTGAAACCGTCAGGGTGCATTACGGATTTGAGTACTCTGAGAGCTTTTGAAGTGAGCGAATGAATTTCGAGTGCTTCCGAATCAGTGAGCGATTCGTAAACGTTGGTATGCCTGTAAGGTATGACCATCATATGGCCTGCTGTGTAAGGGTAAAGATTCATGATTACGAAACACGTATCGCCCCTGTGAACGATAAAATGTTCATCGTCTTTGTGTTCTGCCGGGAAATCGCAGAAGATACAGCCGTTATGTTTGGGTGCCTCAATATATGACATTCTCCATGATGCGTATAACTGTTTCATTGAATTGCTGCCGCCTCCTGAAAATAATTGATGATACGCAGAATTATATTACATGTACTAAGAAATATAAGGGATAGAAAAGTTTGACTTGGTGATATAATTAACAGCACCCTGAAATTTTTACTTCGCGCGCAAAAAAGTTTTACATCTTTCACATCTTCACAGAACATTCAAGGAGGTTTCGTTCAGATGGAGCACAACGAAAAATTAATTCCTGCAAGTATGTACCCCGAAAGAATATTGACACGCAGTTTTTATTTCACCGAGAGACTCCCGGGAAGTTATCCCGAAATATGGGTGAGGGAGAGCGTTTATGAGAGGCTTCTTGTTGCAGCGGAGTCGCTGCCTGAAGGATTAAGGCTTATTATCTGGGACGGATGGCGTTCGTTTGAATTGCAGACTTATCTTTATAGCACTCTGTTCGGACGTATTAAAGCCGAAGGTTTTTCTGACGATGAGGCTCATAAAAGGACTAAAATTTTTGTAGCATATCCGTCCAAAGATGACGATAATGTTTCGGCTCATTTAACGGGCGGAGCAGTAGATTTAACGTTAGCGGATAAGTACGGTCATTATCTTCCGATGGGCGGAGATTTTGATGATACCGGGGATCATTCGAGGACGGATTATTACGACAATGACATACCTGAAAATTACATACCGCGCTGGAACAGGAAAACACTTTACCGTGTAATGACACAGGCAGGTTTCACGAATTACGAGTCCGAATGGTGGCATTATGATTTAGGAGACAGGAATTGGGCAATGAGAAAAGGAACTGAAGAAGTTTACGGATATATTGAACCGCATTTCAAGTGGAAGGAATAACAGAAATGCTCCCCCTTTCGGCCAAGTGCTGAGGGGGATTTTTTTTTAACGGCGTATGCTGAAAGTACAGCCGCAGTAATTTTGACGGTATAATCCGAGTTCACGCGATAAATTCACGGAACGGAGAAAACCGTTATTCTTGCGCCAGATTCGGGACTCCCATTTTATTCCGTATGATGATGCTATTGACTCGCCCAATGAGTTTATGAGGCTGACATTTTTGTGAGGGCTTATCGTTAATGTTGTTGACATGTATTCGCAGCTTAATTGTTTTGCGGTTAATGCCGCTGAGTTGAACTGACACCTGAAACATTCGGTACAGCGTCTGCCTCCTTCAGGTTCGTGTTCGAGTCCTTTGACTGAGTCGAACCATTCTTCTGGAGAATATGACGGGATTTCACAGGGTATTGAGTTGTGTGCTGTGAGGGTGTTGACAGCCTCAAGCCTGCGGACGTATTCATCGTATGGGTGAATGTTGCTGCCGTAGAAATAGCCGGTAA
>JAFTBA010000355.1 GCA_017458545.1 Synergistaceae bacterium
AGCTGCTGGATGTGATGCTGATAGCTTAATGGACGCGGTTATTAGCGGAGACCCTGAAGGAAATTTACGGGCACTTGAGGTACTGTACCGATTCAACTAATACACACATAGCACCTCCGGCCAAGTGTCGGGGGTTATCTCTTGCTCATCTCCTCACGGTATCGTCCCGGCGTAATGTGCAGCACTCTCCTGAATAACCGTATAAACGTCTCCGTGTTCTCGTAACCCAACGCTAACGATATTTCGTTCACTGTCATGTTCGTGTTCAGCAGCATGTTTTCTGCACGCCTCACCCGTAATATCCTTTTCCAGTCGTTGAAGCTCATTCCCGTAGTCTTCTGAATCAGCCTCGAACATCTCGACTCCGAAAAAACGAAATGCCTCGCCATCTCCGCAAGCGTCAACATCACCCTGTGTTCCTGCATGTACCCAACAACCGCAAATCCCTCGTCATTCTCTATATCCTCCTCAGAGAACGAGCACGTCATAGAATCTTGATACTTCCTCATCACTTCCGCAGTCATTGTGATTAGCATTCCTATCTGTATTTGGTAGGAGTAGTCGTCATTCGTTAGGTGCTCGGCGTAAAGCTGGCGCATAAAGTCTTTGCGCGTGTCCCTTGTGTGATAGGCGAGGTACTCTATCTTGTGGGAGTTGTAGAGTCCCTCACGGAAGAATCTGCTTTGTATGTCCTTACCCTTCGCCAGCGGCAAAAACATTTGATGAAATGTACCCTTCCGTATCAGAATGTTGAATATTATTGACGAATCATCAAAACGTTCGCGCGGATACCCCTAGCTTCAGCTATGGTGAGGAAGCGCGCTGCTTAGTTTCCTTTTCCCCTTTCTTACTATAAAATATTTACATTCCAAGTAATTTTTACATCGCAGTTAGACGTTCTGCGTTACCAAAAATGTATATTAACTCAACGGTCTTCGAGCCGTTCTAAGGTTGTCAAGTCACCTTTGTGCCGAGCGCATAAAAATTGTCAAGCAGGCAGCGGCGGAGCAGGCAGATAACGAAAGTAATCGGATGAATTTTCAAGTTCTACCGGATAGAGGCGAGTAAGCACGCCCCATTGATGATTTTGCTGCGCACAAGGGTATTCTGGAGTGGAAATCCTCAAGTACAGACGCTAGGCCATATGCCAAACTTCGCTGAAATCGCAGATCCTGCAAGCCCCCGCCTTTAGGCGTGGTGATGTTTACACACGCTGGGGCAAAAGCCGCTACGCAACCTATATTTTCCTGTCGTTAATGTACACGGTCGTAAAAATTCCGCTTGCGTCGATACTTCCCGCAATGACTGACGGTCGCAGAGCACGCCGCAAGGCACATGAACGAGCGCACAGTCCTCGCGACATGGAGGAAGTTCCTTGCGTTCTTGGGAGCTACGATAGTTTCAGCAACAGCTTTGAGCATGGTGCACTACATCGGCAAGGGCGATGAAGTTCTCGGTTTCCGCGTCGTTATGGGAGTGTTCGGAGTGATCGGAACGTTATGCTTCTTCCTGACGTTCGCGCTTGGCCGTGAAAACAACCTGCAGGAGGGCGGCAAGAGCGTATCTCTCAAGGAAGCTGTCGGGTCTCTCGCAGTGAATACCCCCTAGAAACTTTTTGCGCTTAACATTATGTTCATGTGGACGGGCTTCTTTATCCAGTCCGCAACGTTAATATACTACTGTGAACTACCCCTGTGAACTACCCCAGCTTAAAGAAGCGGGGGCTTCCTCATTCTTCGAGGTTGCGCCGCGATGTTCTGCCAGTGTCTTACGTTCTCTCCAAAGGCGTTAATTCCCTGCGTCCCACAGGTATTTCAGTCCTTTATGCCAGCCATTCAGATTTTCGTCCTGCATATATACATGCTCATGCTCTAACAGCTCATGCACAATTTTATTCGCTGCATCACGTTTCCTGCTGGTTAATTTCTGGCAGGCTCTCCGTAACTTCTTGACGGC
>JAFTBA010000356.1 GCA_017458545.1 Synergistaceae bacterium
CGAAGAAATAGCAGGGAGGTTTGAGAACAGTGAAGAAATTTCTTGCAGCTTTGTTGATGATAATGTGCTTTGCATCAGCGTCATTTTCTGCGGCCAAGTATGAGTACAAAATTGTGCCTTTAGGTTCGCTCACTTCATTGCAGAAAAGCAAGGGCGCTGACAAAAAGACAGCTGAGGTTGAAGCGTTATTGAATCAGGAAGGTGCAGAGGGCTGGGAAGTCGCTGAGATTTTTGCAGTGAGGACTACTTTTGACCCTAATGTATTCTTCGTGATAATGAAGCGCGAAATCTAGAGCATTCTTGACGGATAATAAAATTATGGTAGAATAGCTTTTTGTTACGGGACGTAGCGCAGTCTGGCTTAGCGCATCTGCATGGGGTGCAGGGGGTCGGAGGTTCGAATCCTCTCGTCCCGACCATAAATCCGAAATTAACAGAGGCTCTCACTGAAAAAGTGAGGGTCTTTTTTTTCGTCTGCATATGCTATAATCTTCACTGCCCTGCTTTCCGTTTAGGAACGCACGAATACGGAAAGCCGTTAAGTCCACAGGGAGGAGGTGCAGAGAAGTGCGGAAGTATGAAATGCTTACCATTCTTGACGCAGGAACTGAGAACCAGAGCGAGGAGATCTCAAAAATTGAAGAGGTCATCAAAAATTTGGGCGGTACTGTGTCAAAATCAGATGCTTGGGGCAAACGTACCTTAGCTTACCCGATACGCAAGAAAACTGAAGGCTATTATGTTCTGTTTAACTTTGAGCTTGAAGCAGCTCAGACGTTTGAATTAAGACGTATACTCGGCCTGCGCGCTAATGTTTACCGTCATCTGATGGTAGTTCTTGACGACTAGGAGGTTGCAAGCACATGAGAGGTTTTAACCGTGCCATAATCGCAGGAAATTTGACGAAAGACCCTGATTTGCGTTACACGGTCAACAAGAGGGCTTATGCGAGGTTTACCGTTGCGGTAAATTACCGTTACAAGAACAACAGCGGCGAATATCAGGATGGTACTGACTATATCAACGTTGTAGCTTGGGGAAATTTAGGTGAAACCTGCGGTAAATACCTCAAAAAGGGAAGCCCCGTACTCATTGAGGGCCGTATAAGCACAAGCAGTTTTGACGCTAAGGACGGTTCGGGCAAGAGGTATATGACCGAGATAATGGCTGACAACATGGTGATGTTGGGTTCAAGTCAGGGCAGCTCAGGCGGTAACAATAACAGCTATTCAGGCTCTCGCGGATCGTCATCAGGAGGTTATATACCCGGTGATGACGATTTCGGCAAGAGCATAGGTGAAAGCGGATTCGGCGGAGGGTTCTCACAGGGATTCGCTGACGACACTAACGGAATGTCAGACGGAAATACTGACAGCGGTATTCCGTTCTAAAATTGAGAAATTTCACGTAAAAAAGGAGGCAAACTGCTCAAATGAACGAGCGCGAAAATACAGAACGCGAAAACAGAACTGCCGCTCCCTCAAGGAACAGTGCAGGCGGCGGACGCAGAAACGGACCTGCAAGACGCAGACCTAAATTCTGCTATTACTGCGTTGAGAAACAGGAACATGTCGACTACAAGGATGTCGAAAAACTCCGCAAATACATAAGCGAGAGAGGCAAAATAATTCCCAGACGTGTAACGGGAAACTGCGCGAAACATCAGAGATTACTCACTGAGGCAATCAAACGCGCAAGATATATGGCATTGCTGCCCTATTCACTCGACTAATTCAACATGAGAAAAATAATTCCCTGCGTACTTATAACATTAGCGTTAATGTCCGCAGGGAGTTTTTTACCTTTAACGGGCTTTTTCGGAATGATGTTATGTCCTCTTCCGCTGTGCATAATCGGCTGTGTTGAGGGCAGAAAAGTAATGAGCGTTGCCGAACTCATGATCGAAGCAACATTGTTCTTCATCATTTCACCGTCAACAGCTGTTTACTTCATGATAGGCTGCGCACCTGTTTCGGCAATGATGTACATGTTATCGCGCGAGGACATAAGGAACACTAAGAACTTCACAGGCGGTGAAAGCCTTTTGCTTTGCGCAGGAGTATCGGTGATATTCAAAACAATACTTTTGGGGGCATTCTGGTTCTTCACCGGCAAAAATATACTGTTCCCTGATACTGCGCAAATGGCTGCCGTCATGACTGAAATGTACGGGGATCAACCTGAACTCCAAGCGGCATTGGGGCAGGTGTTAAGGATTCTGCCGCATATGCTGCCGTCAATGCTGATGATTTACGCAGGGATTGAAGCGTTGCTGAATTACTCGGTTTGCCGCGCAGTGATGAAGAGATTTTTTGCTGACTGCAAGAATGTACTGCCAGAGCTTCCTGCGTTCAGCATGTGGAAATTCCCGGTGTCAATACTGATAGTGTCAATAGGCGGCATTATATTGGGATGGTTCATTGACGCTGAAGAATGGCAGGAAGGGGTAATGTTCCTGTTTAACCTTCAGCTTGTAGCAAATATACTCATGTTCATTCAAGGTTTATCGCTTGCATTCAGAATAATGGAGGGCTTTAAGCTCAGAAGAGGAGTTAAGGCGTTAATATGCTTCGTGCTGATGATACCGTTTTTCTGGGCATGGCTTATCGTTATGGGAATGTGCGAGATGTCCTTCAACATCAGAGACAGAATAAAGTTCAAAGAAAAAAAGTAAATATCAGCTTAAAGCAATTCATCACAATAGCCAAAGCTATTAAGACTAAGACAAAACAGACATCCATTTACAATTATAATTCTGGAATCTCTCGCATTTACGTTCAATCCTGAGTGTGTCATAATTACACCTAAAAAATATTTCAGAATATCTAAAGGTGTGAACTCATCGTGCAAACTCTTAAACATCAGTCTTCAGTCATCATGTTACTGCTCGCGGCATTACTCCTCTTACCTTCTTCATCGTCCGCTTCAGTCTCTATGACCCTCCCTCAATACGTCAACGAAATCCTGCTCAACAATCACACTCTCAGAGCCGGTGTCAAAAATGTTGAGGCAGGTTACTATTCCGTTCTGGCTTCCGTAGCCTATCAGCGTCCCAGTACAAGCGGAACTTTCACAGGCTCATACGTTACCCGTCAGGGCAATGAGGACTCCGTCTTCGCAGGGAACATCGGTCTGCGTTTAACTCAGCGTATTGACATTAACGGCTCTTACAGACTCGATGAACGACAGAACATTCTCGGTTATGAGGTATCCCGAGCTAATTTCGACAACTCCGTCAACAATATGATTGCTACTGCCGAAGAAACATGGTGGTCAGCAGTCCTCGCACGCGAAAACATGAAACTTCAGCGCGAAATTCTCTTACAGCGTTCCGAAAATCACCGCGTTACTATGGAAAAATATAATCAGGAATTAGTCCCGAGACTCGACATCGTTCGCAGTGAAGCTCAGGTCGTTGAGGCCGAAACCCTCGTCAAAAGTGCTGAAACCACTTACCTCAATCTCATCGCTGAACTCTCACTCATGGCAGGAGGGCTTGACGTTGAACCCGTTGAGGAAACTCTCAAAGTACCCGAGTTCGATGTTGCTTTGAACTTCGAGGACGCTATACAGTTCAGACCCGACATCAGAGCCGCCAGACTCAACCTCGAACGCGCTCAAACAGTTAAACGCCTCACCGCTAAAGGTATGTCGCCTACACTCGATTTCGCGTTCCAGTTCACCCCGTGGTCATCACCTGAGGCTTACGCAACTCCTAATGATCAGCAGCTCGGCAGCTCATTAGTTTTCAACGTCCCTATTACTGACGGCAAACAGACTAAGTATCAGGTGTTCAACGCTGAC
>JAFTBA010000357.1 GCA_017458545.1 Synergistaceae bacterium
AGAAGAATTTTTTACTGCGTCAGTTATGAATCGAATTGATGAAATTCTTGAAGGAATAAAAAATGTTTCGGGTAAGATTTTCATCACAGACTATCAGCAGGCAGCGTAACAAAATATATAATAAATTCGTGAATTAGGGAGATAATCATATGATTTACGACACTGACATTACGATAAGGACGGACAGCGCAGTTAAACATGAGGCTGCTGAAATTTTTGACGCTCTCGGAATTGATGCCTGTACGGCAGTGAATATGTTTCTGCGTCAGGTGATAATACATCACGGACTGCCTTTCAGGGTTGCGCTTGAACCCGATACAGATACGGGGTTAGATGGTGAGGATTTTCACGGGCCTTTCGACAGCGTAGAAGAATTAATGGCCGACCTCACCGAATAAGTTGTGTATTGTCTCAAGGTTTAACCCTAGTTCCTCAGGCTGTGAATCGGTGCAGGTATTCTTCCGCCCCTCGCTATGAACTCATCACTCTTAGCACCGTTCACCCTCATCACGGGCGCACTCCCTAAAAGCCCTCCGAACTCTACGCTGTCACCAACGTTCTTATCGGGTGCAGGTATGACTCTCACAGCTGTAGTTTTGTTGTTGATGACTCCTATAGCAGCCTCGTCAGCAATTATCGCGCTTATTGTCTCAGCACTCGTATCACCGGGTACTGCAATCATATCCAGTCCGACAGAACACACGCAAGTCATTGCCTCAAGTTTTTCAATGCCTAATGCCCCGCACTTAACGGCCTCAATCATTCCTTCGTCCTCGCTTACGGGTATGAACGCCCCCGATAACCCCCCGACATGTCCCGAAGCCATCACTCCGCCTTTTTTGACGGCATCGTTTAACAGTGCAAGCGCAGCAGTAGTACCGTGAGTTCCGCAGGTTTCAAGCCCCATTTCCTCAAGTATACGCGCAACGCTGTCGCCCTTCGCAGGGGTAGGGGCAAGCGATAAGTCAACAATTCCGAAAGGTACTCCGAGCATTTTGGACGCAGCATGTGCAACAACCTGACCCATTCGCGTAATCCTGAACGCCGTACGTTTCACGGTCTCGGCAACAACGTCAAAGCTCTGGCCCTTAACGTCCT
Source organism: Synergistaceae bacterium (assembly GCA_017458545.1). Taxonomy (GTDB): domain Bacteria; phylum Synergistota; class Synergistia; order Synergistales; family Aminobacteriaceae; genus JAFUXM01. The sequence continues at coordinate 1,099 of JAFTBA010000357.1, forward strand.
GCAATGCACGCCATACTACTCCGGGCCCTGAGACCCCGACATTGATTACGCATTCAGGTTCACCGACTCCGTGAAACGCTCCTGCCATGAACGGGTTATCCTCAACTGCGTTAGCAAACACTACCAGTTTCGCACAGCCTAATCCGCCCTTATCGGCCGTGAGCTTTGCAGTCTCCTTGATGACTTTGCCCATCAATGCTACAGCGTCCATGTTAATGCCTGCCTTAGTGGTTGCAACGTTAACGCTCGAACATACCAGTGAAGTTTCTGCGAGTGTCTGAGGAATTGAGGCTATTAATTTTCTGTCAGACTCCGTGAATCCTTTGTGAACTAATGCCGAGTAGCCTCCGATGAAATTAACACCGCAGTTTTCGGCGGCATCGTTAAGGGCACGGCCTATAACAGCGTAATCATTGCTTTCACACGAGGCTGCAATCTGTGCTATAGGAGTAACGGAGATTCTTTTATTGACTATGGGAATACCGTACTCGCGTTCAATACGTTCACCCGTTGAAACGAGTCGGGCTGCTTTGCTGCAAATCTTATCGTAAATTTTAGCGGCACACTTTTTAATGTCAGGGTGTGCGCAGTCATTAAGGGAAATTCCGAGAGTTATTGTGCGTATATCGAGGTGCTGATGGTCAATCATGTTGACCGTCTGCATTATGTCTGAAATGTTTAACATGATTTACACCCTGTGCATGGCCTCGAAAATATCAGCCCTTTGAATGTGAATGTTAAGGTTTTCGCTTTTACTGCGCCCTATTAACGCTGAACGTATTTCATCAAATGAATGCGTTGATGTCGAAGTGTCAACAAGTAATGTCATCGTGAAAATTCCCTGCATAACTGTCTGGCTTAAATCGAGAATGTTCACTCCCATTTCGGCAAGAAGTGAGCAAACTCCTGCGATAATTCCTACGCGATCCTGTGCCGTAACTGTCATAACTGCTTTCATTACGTGAAAAATTCCTCCTTAAAATCTCAGTCCGAATAATCTAAATCAAACTGCACTGTTATATCATAATCAGGGTAAAGTTTCTTAACGCACCCTATAATTTTTCCGTGAACCTCTTTTGAATCGGGTGCCGCAAAATCAATAACAACATCAAAACGTATAATCTTCTTCTCAACATCACAATAAAAACCGTGAATCTGAAGTACATATTCCACAGACATTACTTTTTCGGCTATTCTTTTTTGAATCGCTAT
>JAFTBA010000358.1 GCA_017458545.1 Synergistaceae bacterium
AGGACTGTGTGCTGAGGGTCGTAAGGTTCTTCAGTTACGGAAACTGCGTAACAGGGGGGGGGGGGTAAGCAGCACTATTGAAAGCAAAACAGAAAACAAATGATTTTTTGTGTGCATGATAAATTCTCCTTTTATGGATTGTGATAATAATTAATGTTTAATCTAGCGTGTAGAATATCACTGAAACATTTTCACTGCAAGCACTAGGGATTTTAACGGTAGGTATCACTGCAAAAAAAATAATCCCCCTGCCCTACGTTTAACGGCAAGGGGAAATTCTTTCTGTCTTCACTTTGAATGTCTCACTGCTTCCTTCATCATTACGTCATGCGCTCCTCCCTCAAGAAGTGTTACGGGCGATACAAGCGTTAATTTCGCTTTCTCCCTCATCTCGGAAAGACTCAACGCTCCGCAGTTACAGAACGTTGATTTTATTTTGCTGAGTGTCTCGGTAACATTATCCCTCAAACTCCCGGCATAAGGCACGTAACTGTCTACACCTTCCTCAAACGACAGTTTCGCCTGCGAAGCATCTCCGGAATCATATCTCTGCCAGTTCCTTGCTCTTGACGATCCTTCGCCCCAATACTCTTTGACGTAGTTGCCGTTAATCATTACCCTGTTCGTAGGACTCTCATCGAACCTCGCAAAATATCTCCCTAGCATACAGAAATCTGCTCCCATTGCCAGCGCAAGCGTTACATGATAATCCATCACTATACCGCCGTCTGAACATATCGGTACATATATTCCTGTCTCGGCAAAATATTCATCCCTTGCTTTCGCTACTTCTATTACTGCAGTAGCCTGACCTCTTCCGATTCCCTTTGCCTCGCGCGTAATACAGATTGATCCTCCGCCGATTCCTATCTTCACGAAATCAGCTCCGGCCTCCGCCAAAAATCTGAAACCCTCAGCGTCAACTACATTGCCGCCTCCCACTTTAACTTCATCGCCGTACTTACTGCGAATCCATTTGAGAGTTCTTCTCTGCCATTCCGTGAAACCCTCCGATGAGTCTATGCAAAGCACATCAGCTCCTGCCTCAACAAGCGCAGGGACTCTCTCCTCGTAATCGCGCGTGTTAATTCCTGCTCCTGTCATGTAACGTTTCTGTGAGTCGAGAAGCTCAAGAGGGTTTTCCTTGTGCATGTCGTAATCCTTCCTGAACACAAACGCTACCATGTTACCGTTCTCGTCAACAACAGGAAGCGCATTGAGCTTATGTTCCCAGAGCAAATCATTCGCCTCTGTCAGACTCAATCCGTCATGCGCTGATATTACTTTGTCAATCGGTGTCATAAAATCCCTGACTTTAGTGTTAATGTCAGTCCTCGTTATACGGTAATCCCTGCTCGTTACGATTCCGAGTAATTTTCCAGTTAAACTGCCGTCATGGGTTACTGCTACTGTCGTGTGTCCTGTCTGTTCTTTGAGCCTGAGAATGTCCGCTAATGTCTGGTCAGGCCCTATTGATGAGTCGTTAGCTACGAAACCTGCTTTGTAACGTTTAACACGTTCAACCATTTCGGTCTGCTTCTCTATCGTCTGCGAACAGTAAATAAACGATATACCTCCTTCACGCGCTAATGCTACGGCCATTTTGTCGTCTGAAACCGATTGCATACACGCCGATACCAAAGGAATGTTTATTGAGAGCGGTGCATCTTCACCCTTTTTGAACTTACACAGCGGTGTGCGTAATGAAACGTTCGAGGGCACGCAATTTTCTGATGAGTACGTCGGTATCAGAAGGTACTCGGAGAATGTGTGAGAAGGTTCGCTGTAATAATATGCCATATGAAGAATTTTTCTCCCTTCAAAAAATTTTGCAGCTTATCATAACACACTTAACACCCTACTTAATTGTGAGTCTCTTTAGTCTTTTATATGCCGATGATTTTTTGAGGCTCGAATCTTTCGGCAGCAATTCATCAGCGTAATCAAGTGCCGTTTTCCCTTCAAGACTCCTTATCTTTACGTCAGCATTGAAATCCAGCAGTATGTTCACTGCGTCAGTGTTGTCATACATAACAGCATACATCAGCGGTGTGCATGACCCTGCAAAAAAACTTACGGCTGCCCTCGAAAGATTAATGTTCCACGAATCGAAAGGGTCATCGGATTTCCATTGAGTTCGGGGTTTGAACACGGATCTCGCTGCTGCTTTCCTCAGTTCTTCAGCGATTACCCCCATACCGTAACCGTATTGCCCCTCTTCATCGTGCAGATTAACGTCAGCCCCTCCCTCAATCAGAGTCCCAATCATTTCTCTTGCTTCCGCTAAATCATCGCTGTACACTGCCGAAACGTAATGAATCGCGCTCATATAATGCAGCCCGTCAAACGTAAAGTACCTTGTATCAGCTCCGCCCTTGAGCAGTTCGGGAACTGCGGTTAAGTTCCTGGCCTTTAACGCGCAGGATAACGGTGTTGCAATAGAGTCCTTTCCGTTTCCTGCAACTGCGTTAACGTTGAGTCCCTGTTCAATCAGAAATTTTATGCTCTTGGGATTAGTGTTGAACATGGCCGCTATATGAAGAGGTGTTTCGCCGTAATCAAATATCCTTGTTTTTGTTTCAGTGATGTTTCTTGTTACGTTGAAATCCGCGCCGTTCTTCAATGCGTTTTTGAGCAGCGAGGGTGAAGCGTATTCAGCGAGTCTGAAAACGTCATATTCCTTAGCACAGGACGTTGACGCAAAAATCATCAGCATAAATAAAACCGTTAAAATTTTTTTCATGGTCATTATGAAAATCTCACATTCCTTTCGTGAAAACTAATGCTTATTCTACGGCGTGTATAATACTTTTCAAACTTAAATATCCCATAAATCAGGAGACGGTTAAAATTTGAAGACAGATGATAACTATTATATGAATAAAGCACTGATTGAAGCGCAAAAGGCATTTCAGCGCGGTGATGTCCCCGTAGGTGCATTAATCGTTAAGGATAACAACGTGATTTCATACGGAAGCGACAGGAAATTTTCAGACCCTACCGAACACGCTGAGATTACCGCAATACGTTCATGCGCAGAAAAATTATCTCATTGGAATCTTTCGGGCTTAACTCTCTATGTTACTCTCGAACCCTGCCCCATGTGTGCAGGTGCTTGCGTCAATGCAAGAATATCACGCGTTGTGTACGGCGCAAAAAATTACCGTTCCGGAGCCGGCGGTACACTCTATAATATTCTGAGCGATTCAAGACTTAATCACATGTGCAAAGTTACATCGGGCGTAATGGAGAATGAATGCGTTAAAATTCTTCAGGATTACTTTATCAGGAGAAGGAGAGATAAACATTCATGCTTCCCACGTGTTTAATCTCCGACCTCAAAATCTTCAGGCCCGGCGACAGCACTAAACACCTCGCAAACGAACTCTCATGTTCCGAACTTGCAGCAGGTGTAATCGAAATGCTCAAAGGTAATGAAGACATAGAAACTCTACGCGAATGGATACATCCTGATTTCGCTAAACAGATGGACTCACTCAATTTAGGCGAAGGAAGCAAAGCAGCTAAATCACTTTGGGAGTCTAAAAGTTCATTAGGCAATGTACTTGTTTACGGTGACTATGACACTGACGGAATATCATCGACAGTTCTTGCTATGGAAATTTTCAGGAACAAAGCTGCTCAGGTAAGATATTTTATTCCAAGAAGGGACGTTCACGGTTACGGGCTTAACGCCGGCATACTCGACAAAATAGCTGTTTCAGGCTGCAACACTCTGATAGTTACCGACTGCGGCACTAACGACTCCGAAATGTTGCAGAAGTTAAGGGACAAAGGCATAAACGTTTTTGTGTTTGATCATCATTCGGTCTCAGCACCTGTAACTATACCGACAATAGTAAATCCCTGCATTAACATTGAGGCAGGAGACCATCAGAAAATTTGTGCGACAGCAGTGTTATGGTGCTGGGCATGGAAAGAAAACATAGTTTCACGGAAATTCCTTCAGTACGAAATTGACCTTGTTACGCTTGCAACTATTGCCGACTGTATGCCCCTGCATAATCTTAACCGATCGCTTATACGTTACGGAATGCGCCTCATGAGGAGCAATCCGAGAAGGGGACTCGCAGCTCTTTTCGACTGTCTCAGCATCAATAAGTCTCAATTAACCGAAGAACACTTGTCTATGAGAGTCATTCCCTGCCTCAACGCTCCGGGAAGAATAGCTACTGCTGACACAGGAGTGCGCGCTCTTCTCGGAGCCGGCAGCAGCGATAACGTTTACGACTGTGTAAACGAACTCGTCAGAATCAACCGCAAACGTCAATCCTTAACCGAAGCCATAGTCGACGAAATCGACAAGGCAATCACTAAGGACAAAATAAAAAGTAATGTACTCTACAATGAGCAGTGGCCTATAGGAGTATTAAGCGGTGTAGCCAGCCGTGTATGTGCTCAGTACAACAGGCCGATAGTCCTCGCAGCACCTACGGGAAGCAAAGTTATTCGCGGAACTCTCAGAGTCCCTGAAGGCGGTGATGCAGTAGGTATACTCCGTGAGATTAAGGATAAACTTGACGCTTGGGGAGGACATAAATTTGCTGCAGGTTTTTCGGTATTGACTGAGAACTGGCGCGATGTTCGCAGTGAACTCGAACGTATGCTCAATAACATTGTCATTCAGCCTGAGAGTGCTACACCTGTTATTGACATAAGGCCGTCCGAGATAAGTATTTCGGATTGGCGCGCTGTTTCTGAGTTAGGGCCTTTCGGTAACAGTTCGGCAACACCGAAATTTTATACTAATCATAATCCTTCAGGCTTTGAGATTTTCACTATGGGTAAGAAAAGCGAACATGCTTATCTCCGTGATAACAACACAAAATTATTGGCGTTCAATACTACAGCGAGTGATGTCAACGAACTCAGGTTAATGGGCAGGCTGAAAGGATGGATATATCACCCCAGATTAGACTACTGGAGGAACGAAGAACAGTTACAATTTATTATCGACTGTGCTGTAACATCGGAAGGAGGGGTTTAGTTTTATCATGGCCGAACGTTTAGAGAGTCTTGAAACAGGACAGGAAACTTTTTCGTCTATCATGATGACGATACCGTCAATCGACAGTTCATCGAATTACCTCAGTGATATGTACAGATTGAGGGATGAATATTTCGCAAAGATTCCGGAGAACGCAAAGATTGAACTTGTGCGCTCAGCATGGCAGGAACTTTGGGGAAAAGCTATGCTCTCATTAACTCCCGAACAGCTGCAGAGATTAGGCGAAGCGTTTGTCTTTGCAGCTGAGGCTCACAAAGAACAGAAACGTAAATCAGGCGAACCCTACATCATTCACACCCTAAGTGCAGCATTAATACTCGCAGGAATGAGACTCGATACTGCTACGCTTGAGGCTGCGCTGCTTCATGATGTTCTTGAGGACACAAGCGTTACGCCCAAAGAATTAACAGAGAAATTCGGCTCAGATGTTGAGATGCTTGTTGACGGTGTAACTAAACTTGCTCAGGACGATGTTAAGGAATTTATGTCGCGTGAGGATTTAACCGCTGAAAGTTTAAGGCATATGTTTATCGTCATGGCCAAAGACATAAGGGTAGTCCTCATAAAACTTGCCGACCGTCTCCATAACATGAGGACACTTCAGGTGATGAGGCCCGAAAAACAGAGGCGTATAGCTCACGAAACTATGGAGATTTACGCACCTTTGGCACACAGATTAGGAATATATCAGATTAAACGCGAACTTGAAGATCTATCGTTCATGTATATTCACCCTGATATTTACGCCGAAGTCGAACGCCGTGTAAAACAGCGTATGCCTCAAATGGAGTCGGTAATCGAAAAAGCAAAGAAGATTCTCGAAGAACGCCTCCAGAAAGATAATATCCCCTGCAGGATAAAAGGACGCGCAAAACATTACTACAGTATTTACGAGAAGATGCAGCGTAAAAAAATATCGTTCGATGAACTCTATGACATTCTCGCTGTTAGAGTCCTTGTTGCTGACGTTTCAACCTGCTATGCTGTTCTCGGTGTAGTACATGCTCTGTGGCTTCCTGTTCCCGGGCAGTTCGATGACTACATAGCTAACCCTAAGAGCAATATGTATCAGTCGCTTCACACAACCGTTATGGTCTCAGGAGTTCCGCTCGAAGTACAGATAAGAACTTACGAGATGAATCACTTTGCCGAATACGGTATCGCAGCTCATTGGGTATACAAAGAGGGCGGTAACAAAAAACTCCTCAAGGGCCTCAACGAAAAATTAATGCTTGTCCGTCAGGTTATGGAGGCAGGACAGGAAGGTCAGAACACTAAAGAGTTCGTTGACATTCTCAAGACAGATATACTGCTGACCAGTGAGCTTTATGTTTTCACACCTGACGGTAAGCCGATGATTTTGCCGAACGGCTCAACAGTTCTCGATTTTGCTTACGCAGTCCACACCGAAATAGGCAATCACTGCGCAGGAGCAATGATTAACGGCAGAATCGTTCCGCTCAACACTCAGTTACACAGCGGAGACAGAGTGAAGATACTCACAGCTCCTCAGACATCACCGTCAAGGGACTGGCTCAAAATCGTAAGCAGTGCCAAAACCAGAAGCAAAATACGCAGTTATTTCAAACAGGCCGAAAAAGCTGACCGCGATGAGAAATTAGAACGCGGCTGGAAACTTGTTGAACGCGAAATGAAACGCAGAGGACTCGAAGACGTTAAGCGCGAGGATTTCAGCAACATTGATGACCAGCTTATAGCAGTAGGTTCAGGGACTGTAGGGGCAGGCGAAGCAGCTCAGAAATTATCTCAGGCATGGCTTCAGCACCATTCGCCCAACACTCAGCCTAACCCCATTGAGATAGTCAGCGACCCCGTACAGAAAAAGAAAGACAATAAATCCGATGTTCTCGTTGAGGGCGAGGCAGGTGTCAGCGTAACTTTTGCGAGCTGCTGCGACCCTGTGCCTGGCGATGATATTGTCGGGTATGCTTCAACAAGAAGAGGCATAACGATTCACCGTACTGAATGCCGAAACATTGCCGGCAAAGAAAACGAACGCAAAATCAAAGTCTCATGGTCAATCCCTGACCTCTCACTCACGGGCGGTAAACGTCCTAACATGTACACTGCCCGGCTCAGAATTGAGGGTGAGGACAGGGAAGATTTATTGAGCGACACGACTAAGGCACTCGGACTCGAAGGGAGCAGCATTTCAGGGATTAAGGCTACTTTGACGGGTAACAGCCTCGTCCGTATGAAGATTGAAATCAGAGTGAGGGATCTCGCTCATTTGTATTCGGCCATGTCGAAGATTAATGAGGTTCGCGGTATCATGAGCGTTGAAAGGGAATGAGGATTAGGGTATAGGGTGTAGGGTATAGGGGTTAGGGAATAGAATATATGCGGAAAGGAATTGAGAGTTTAAGCGATGAGGCTGTTAATTCAGAGAGTTAAACGCGCTTCTGTAACAGTGAACGGTAACGATAAGCGCGAAATCGGTAAGGGTATGTGCGTATTCATAGGTGTAACACACGGTGATGATACTTCAAAAGCTGACTGGCTCGCAGAAAAATTATCGGGTTTAAGGATTTTTGAGGATAATGACGGTAAAATTAACCTGTCATTAAAAGACGTTGACGGCGAAGTATTATTAGTGTCTCAATTCTCGCTTTACGCCTCGTGCGTTAAAGGAAGAAGACCGAGTTTTACTGAGGCAGCTAAACCCGATGAGGCGGAAAAGTTGTATGATTATTTCGTTGAAAAAGTGAAATCTATCGGCCTTAAAAAAGTTTCCTGCGGTGAGTTCGGTGCTGACATGGACGTTGAAATAATTAACGAAGGGCCGTTGACTTTCATTATCGACAGCATATAGGGAGGTTTGAAAAAAATTGAACTACAAACGTTTTCCATTAGGAGCATTATGGACTAACGGCTATTTATTTTGGGACGATGAAACTAAAGACGCATTTTTCATTGACCCGGGCGGCAATACTGAAGATGTTAAGTCATTCATTTCGGCTAACGGCTTAAACCTCAAAATGATTCTTCTTACTCACGGCCATATAGATCACGTTGCAGGGATTAATGAACTCGTCCCTCTTGTCGGCAATAACATCTACATTGCTTCTGAAGACGCTGATACTCTCAGGAATCCCTCAATAGAGCTTCAGGCTTTACTCGGCGTTAAATTCGGCGGTCTGGTTGACTTTCAGGAAATAGCTGACGGAAGAATAATTGATTTTCCCGGTTACACAATAAAAGTCATAGCCACTCCCGGACATACTGAGGGAAGTGTTTGCTACCTCATCACTGACAGCAACGGCCACAAAATACTTGTTTCAGGCGACACTCTTTTTGCTCAGAGCGTAGGACGTACAGACCTTGAGGGAGGCGACCAGTTAAAACTCGAAGCATCGCTGAGGAAATTAGCTGAGTTCCCTGATGGATTGCATGTTTTACCGGGTCATGGCCCTGACACAAACATCGGCAGTGAACGCGAACTCAATCCGTATTGGCCGAGATAGCAGGAAAGGCAGTGAGTATTAAGATGTTCAAATATTTTTCGAGTGTTCTCGGTATGGACGTTGGAATAGATTTAGGCTCATCCAATATCGTCGTCTACGTTAAGGACAAAGGCATAGTACTCAGTGAACCCTCAGCTGTTGCCGTCAAACGCCGTCCTAAAGGTGAAGCCCCTAACGTTATAGCCGTAGGCACTTCAGCTAAAGCAATGTCCGGAAAAGTTCCCAGCGGTATAGAAGCTATATGGCCTCTTGAGGGCGGTGTAATCGCTAATTTCGACATGACTCAGGAACTCATAAAATACTGCCTCAGACGCGTAAGCTCAAACTCAACTTTCATGGTTCACCCCAGAGTCGTAATCTCTATTCCTGCCGAAGTTACTGAGGTCGAACGCAAAGCTGTTATTGACGCAACACTAGGTGCCGGTGCCAGTGAGGCTTATGTTGTTGAAGAACCTATAAGCGCAGCGCTTGGCGTAGGACTCCCGATAGATAAACCTTCAGGCTGTATGATTATCGACATCGGAGGAGGCACAAGCGAAGTCAGTGTCATATCACTTGGAGGAATAGTAGTTACCAGTTCGCTCAGAACAGCAGGGAAAATGATGGACAATGCTATTATCACTATGGTGCGCCAGCGTTATGCCCTCTTAATCGGTGAGACTACTGCAGAAGAAGTTAAGAACACTATAGGCTCTGCACTCCCGTTAGACCCCGAACTTGAAATGAGCGTTAAGGGAAGGGATCTGTCTGACGGACTCCCTAAGAGCGACATAGTTTCGTCAATAGAAGTACGCGAGGCAATGGAACCTATATTCACGGGCATTGAAGACATGGTTAAAGTTGCTCTCGAAAAAATGCCCCCCGAACTCGCTAAGGATGTTGTCGACAGGGGAATTATATTAACGGGAGGCGTGGCAATGATGCGCGGATTCAGTGAGAGATTATCGCGCGCAATTAACACTCCGGTTATAGTTGCTGAAGAACCTTTGAACTCCGTAGCATTGGGAGTCGGGAAGATACTCGATAACTTAGGGGCTATGCAGAAAGTATTAATGTCAGTACAGCGCGGTTCACGCTAAAGAGTTAAACATTTAACTGAAAACTGAGATGGAGAACAGGAGAAGTACGGCGCGCGAATTTATGCACGGATTAACGGCATTAATTTTGTCGTTGTTTCTGCTCGGAGTGAGTACAGGATTCGGGATAATGAAGAGCGTTGTTGATATATGGGGAGCGATATTATACATACCTGAATATCCTGCCGTTGAAATGAGAGAAGTTTATTTGCGTCTTCGTTCAAGGAGCAGGGACAGGGAACAGATGATAAAGGAAGTAGAAAAACTCAGGGAAGAAAACGCTGCTTTAAGGCTCGAACTTGTTAAGGCTGTAGGTGAGAAAATTTACTCCGATGACGTTAAGAGTGATACCCGTACTGCGCGTGTAACACTGAGAGCTCCTATGTCATGGTGGAGTGAGATACGTATTGACAGGGGCAGTAACGACAACATAACTCAAGGGCTTCCCGTTTTCAGCAACGGTTACTTAATCGGACGCGTCAGCACTGTTTCATTAATGTCATCATGGGCTGAACTCATAACATCATCGTCATTCATGATACCTGCGGTTATCGAGGAGACGCGCGAACTCGGTGTAGTTGCAGGTGACGGGAACGGTTCAGTAATGCTCAGGTATATTCCTGCAGGAAGGGCAGTGCGTTCGGGAATGAGAGTCATAACGGCCATGATAGGCGAACAGTTACCTCCCGGACTGCCTATAGGGAAAATTTCAGGAGAGTATACTAACGGAACTGACGGTTACGCTGCGTATAAAGTTGAATTGGGAGCTGACCTGTCAAGATTTTACACGGTGAATTATTGAGATGATACTCGTAATATTATGGTTAATTCAAGACCTGCTTACTGTTTTCACGGGCGGAGGAATGCAGATACCCGGGTTATTTATGCTGGGATTGGTTTACGGGCTTTTGTTTGATGACGGTAACGATGACAGAAGTTTGTGGTCAATATGGACGGCATTTGCAGGAGGAATTTTATGGGATTTGCGATGGATAGGTATACCCGGTTTTTTCACGCTGGGATATGTAGTAGTTGTGCTTATAGTGATTCAGGTCTGGAGAATAATCCCTCCTCAGGGAAGAGAATCGGGAACGGGTTTGCTTGTATTCGTTCTGCTCGAATGCTCGCAGTTAATTCCGCCTATGCTGCCTGTTTTAATTCTCGGAGGCCGCACGGGATGGAACTATTTTCTTATGCAGCAGGCTTATTCATTACCTGCTATACTCCTCACAATGTACCTTTACCGCCGCAAAGTAAGAAACTCAAAAATCTAAGGTGAGCAATGGAATTATTAGACAGCAGATTAAAGTTATTTCTCTGGGGCATAACTCTCTCAGTCATGATATTAATCTCAGGTCTTTACCTGTGTCAGATATATCAGGGCGATAAATATATCCGTCTTGCCCACAGCAACAGACTCAGAATGATTCGTTTTTCAGCTCCGAGAGGCGAAATTTTTGACCGAAACGGCGTACCCTTAGCCGTTAATGATACTACCTTCAGCATAATGGGTTATCCTCTTGACTTAAACACTCCCGAAAAATTACAGCACCTCAGCAAAATCTTAATGCGTCACGGAATCCCTATGACAGTTCCCGATTTAGAGAAGACGATTAAACAGCAGAGGTTAGCACCTTACCGCGTAATGAAAATCGTTCCTAACCTCACTATGCCCCAAATGGCCGAACTCATAGCAGACTACGAATTTCCGCGCGAACTCTTCCCGTTAAGCGTTTGGCGGAGAACTTACCCTGCAGGAACTACGGCAGCTAACATAATCGGTTATGTCGGTGAAATTTCAGAGAACGAACTGAAATTACGCGCTGATGAAGGTTACACGGGCGGTGATTTAATCGGCAAGTCAGGCATAGAACGCTCATATGAGTCTGAATTGAGGGGTTCGCCCGGGCAGGAAGCACTCGAAGTTGACGCGAGAGGACGCAAGATAAGAACGCTCGATGCTAATCCTGCTGTTAAAGGTGAGGATATACACCTTACGCTCGACATGGGAGCGCAGAAATTAGCTGTCGAACTCCTCAAAAATTGGAAGGGCGCAATCGTTGCTATGGACGTTCACACAGGGGCAGTACTTGCTCTTGCATCGAGTCCTGTTTACGATAACAACCCTTTAGCGTGGGGAGTGTCGGCACGCGAATGGAATGCCGTAATGAATGACCCTCAGCGCCCAATGCTTAACAGGGCTATCGCAGGGGTATACCCTCCTGCAAGTACGTTCAAAGCGTTCATGTCGATAGCATCGCTCGAAGAAAACTCAATCACTCAAAGCACAACAGTTTCATGCAGAGGAGGACTCAGATTCGGTTCACATCTCTTTAAGTGCTGGAAACATTCGGGACACGGCTCATTGAATGTTATAGGAGGTCTTCAGCATTCATGCGATGTATTTTTCTATCAGGTCGGTTTAAGAACGGGAATAGAGAAGCTCATTAAATGGGGAAGGAAATTTCATCTGGGTGAACCTACAGGAATCGATTTGCCGGGCGAAAGCGGAGGAAACATTGCAGGTCCCGAATGGAAAATGAGACGTTTTAATACTGCATGGTCAGGAGGAGACACAGTTAATTACTCGATAGGTCAGGGCTACATGTTAATGACACCTATACAAATCGCCCGTGTCTATGCTGCAATCGCTAACGGCGGCAAAATGGTTACCCCCCACCTCAACCCTAAAGGCTACAGGACTCCCGAAAACATCGGCCTCAATCCCAACAAGCTCGAAATCGTCAGGAGAGGACTCGAAGCAGTTGTGAGTCGCGGTACCGGTTCAAGAGCAGGGCGTTTCGGAGTACACGTTGCGGGCAAAACGGGAACGGCTCAGAACTCACACGGTGATGATCATGCACTGTTCGCAGGCTATGCCCCTGCCGAAGAACCTAAGTATGTCGCTGTCGCCGTAATCGAAGGCGGTAAACACGGCAGCAGTGTAGCAGGGCCTTTAGTCGGTCAAATGCTCGCTCATTTGCTTTCGCATTAAGCTGCTGTTAAATTTGAGTTGCGTTCTGTTTTTCTATTGTATTGTATAATTCACTCCGGCAATAACGTTTGCAATAATCCCTGCTTACTGAAAGGAGCGTGCCGGTTATAATTTGAGTTTTTTACAGAAATTACAGAACCTGCGTAAACCTGTTAATCTTTCTAACATAAAAATTGAACGCACTCATTACGGCTTAAAATTCTTCCTCCCAGACTCTTCATCTGAGGACGAACTGCTTAAACTCCTCGTGCGTATTCCTGCTAATGCCTACAAGCTCCCCGAAGGTCAGGGAGTTGTTTTTGATTTTTCATCGCGCGTCTGTTCAAGAAGGTTAATACTTCATCTGCTCAACAGCATCGTATGGGAAAAAGGTATTAAAGTCCTCGCATGGCTGTCGTCCGATGAGTCGACAAACAATTTCTTTAATTCGGCAGGTCTCTCTGTCATTGAACCTCCGCTGACTCTTAATGAGCCTCAGCCTTCACCGTCAGCACCAAAACCGGAAGCCCATATCCCTGCGTTTAAGATCGTTTACGGTTCAATGAGGTCAGGGCATAAAGTTGATACTGACGGAAGCGTTTTAGTCTGGGGACATCTTAACCCCGGCGCTGAAATCGTCGCAGGAGGAAGCGTTATAGTTGCAGGAAGATTATTGGGACTCGTTCATGCAGGAGGCTACGGACGCAATGATGTATTTGTCTGGGCAGGAAGTTTCGAGACACAGCAGGTCAGAATAGCTAACAAACTGTGTTTCGCTGACCCTAAGTCAACAACAGGATGGCGTAAGAGCGTTCTCATAACATTAGAGGACGGTACGCCCGTAATAAGGGAAAATAAATTTTTCATAAAACAGGAGGGTAATCTTCATTAAATGTCAGCACGTGTAATAGTAACGACTTCAGGCAAGGGCGGTGTCGGCAAAACTACCTCAACAGCAAACATAGCCGCAGCCCTCGCAAAATTCGGCAAAAAAGTTGTAGCGGTCGACGCTGATGTCGGCCTCCGTAATCTCGATGTAATAATGGGACTCGAAAACAGAGTCGTTTACAATTTCATTGACGTAATCGAAAAAACCTGTAAGCTCTCTCAGGCTCTCGTTAAGGACAAAAGAGTTCCGGGTCTTTATCTTCTTCCTGCCGCTCAGACAAGAACTAAAGACGCTGTTAATCCCGAACAGATGGTTGCATTATGCGAGGAAATGAAACCTGATTTCGATTTTATTTTTCTCGACTGCCCCGCAGGTATTGAGGGAGGTTTCAAGAATGCCGCCGCAGGTGCTGATGAGGCACTCGTCGTAACAACTCCCGAAATCCCTGCAGTGAGAGACGCTGACCGCATAATAGGTATGCTCGAATCAATGGGCAAATCTCCCATAAGACTCATCATTAACAGGTTACGCCCTAATATGGTTCAGGACGGTGATATGCTCGCAAAAGATGATATTCTCGATGTGCTTTCGATTGACTTAATCGGAGTCGTTCCCGAAGACGAGAACGTTATACGTTCAACAAACAACGGCGAACCTATGACTATGACTCTCGACAGTCCTGCGGCTCATGCCTATCTGAACATAGCAGAGAGAATTTTGGGCAGAGATGTTCCTCTGATGGATTTGGAGAGTTACGCAACAAGAGGTTTCCTGAGTAAGATTAAAAGATTCTTTTCGGGCAAGGGCAAGAGGTAAAGGGGTGATATTAACCAATGGGATTCCTCAGTAAATTTTTCGGAATAAGCAGTGAAGACGGTTCAAGCCAGAAAGCTAAAGACCGTCTCAAAATAGTTCTTATACACGACAGAACAGATATATCACCTCAGCTTCTCGAAAGCCTCCGCAATGAGATAGTTGACGTTCTGGCTAAGTACATGGACATCGACATGAAGAAAATCGAAATCGATCTCGACCATGACGAGAACGCCGTTGCACTCGTAGCGAATATCCCGATACTCCACATAAAGCGCGGAAAAGTCGCGGAACTCTAAGACGTTAAAACAATGTATTCATTCTGGGCCTCATTGAAGGAGAATATATCTCTTACTGACAGGCTCATGCTTTTCTGTGCAATATCGCTGGCTGTATGGGGAGTATTTTGCATTTACAGCGCAGCGGCAGGAACTGAAGGGCATGGGTTTGATTATGCGTTCCGTCAGGCTGCGTGGCTGCTGGTCAGCATAACGGCCATGTTAATCGTCTTAATGGTAGGTCATCATAAAATGCTCGAAGGTGCTTATCCTCTTTTCGGTTTAATGCTGCTGTTACTGTTATTGACTCTTTTGACTCCTAAAGTTAAAGGCGCACAGTCATGGTTAGGATTCGGAGGAGTAAGATTTCAGCCGTCCGAATTTGCGAAGATAGCTTTGATTTTAACGATGTCGAAATTCCTGAGCCGTTACCCTCCGCTGGACGTTAAAACGTTTCTGATGGGACTCGGTGTCATAATGATACCCGTAGGACTCGTAGTGATTCAGCCTGACGCAGGGAGTGCGCTGGCATACTTAGTGATTTCGTTCGGAATGCTCGTTGCAGCAGGAACACCGTTCAAATATTTAGCGGTGATTGCAGGAACAGGACTGTCGGCAATACCTGTGCTGTTTCTTTTTGTGCTGAAGGACTACCAGAAAAACAGAATACTCGTGTTTATTGACCCTATGAGAGATCCTTTAGGGGCAGGGTATAACGTAATACAGTCAAGAATAGCAGTAGGCTCAGGAGGATTTTCGGGTAAAGGTTTCATGATGGGTACTCAAAGCAAACTGAAATTTCTTCCCGAACCTCACACGGATTTTATCTTCAGCGTTTTTTCAGAGGAGTTCGGGTTCATAGGCGGAATGATTCTGATTATACTGTTCACGGTACTGCTGTTCAGGATAATCATCGCAGGTATAAGAAGCAGGGAAAGACGCTGCAAAATTCTTGTTGCAGGGGTAGCGTCATGGTTATGGTTTCAGATGTTCGAGAGCATAGGAATGAGCATAGGCATAGTACCTGTTACAGGGCTGCCGTTACCGTTCCTGAGTTACGGGGGCAGTTCGCTGCTTTCAACGTTCATAGCGTTAGGACTGGTGGCTAGCGTGTGCGTAGAGGAAGAAAATTCACGTCATCTGTACTGAAAGGAGAAAAATTTTATGTCAATAATAATCCGACCTGAAAATGAAAATGATTACCGTACCGTTGAAAATTTAGTGCGCGAATCTTTCTGGAACGTTTACCGTCCCGGCTGTACCGAGCATTATGTACTCAATAAGATGAGGAGTAACCCTGATTTCGTGAAAGAACTCGATTTCGTAATGGAGAAGGACGGAACGATAATAGGTCAGAACGTTTTTATGCGCTCTCATATTACTGCTGATGACGGGCGCAAAATTCCTATAATGTCTATGGGGCCTATATGTATTGCTAATGACTATAAGCGTCAGGGTTACGGAAAAAAATTACTCGATTATTCGCTCGTTAAAGCCGCTGAAATTAACTGCGGTGCTTTGTGCTTTGAAGGTAATATAGAGTTTTACGGTAAGAGCGGTTTCACATACGCGAGGAATTTCGGATTGCGCTATCACGGACTGCCTGAGGGTGCTGACGACTCATTTTTCCTTTGCAGGGAACTTATACACGGCTATCTTGGCGATGTTAAAGGTGAGTATTCACCGCCTGAAGGTTACTTCGTTGCCGACAGAAACCCCGAAGACTTTGAGGCATTCGATGAATTATTCCCGAAGAAAGAAAAGAAAATATTACCGGGACAACTCACACACTAAATCACGGAGAATATCATGTACAATTTTGACGAGTTCAATAATCCCGAATGGGCTTTAATGTCGCAGGTATCGAGGCCCTCGCGTTACTGCGGAAGCGAATGGAGACCTGAACCGAAAATTTCATGGGACGATTCAAAACTGAAAGTATGTTTGGCGTTTCCTGACGTTTACGAGACGGGAATGAGCTATTACGGATTTCAGATAATCGAGCCGTTCATAAACTCAATGGGGAAAAATTACCTGGCCGACAGAACTTA
>JAFTBA010000359.1 GCA_017458545.1 Synergistaceae bacterium
CTGCTCGGCCCAAATATTTTCTACACGTGCCACCCCGTATATCTAGTTTACGTGAGCATTAAAAAAATTATACTACACTTAACTTAATTTAGCGCAATTCATCTCCAGCTTATAGAAGCTGGAGTCTTCTTGCGCAGTTTGATAAAAAACAGGGGCGGTACGTTAATCACATACTGCCCCTTTTTTGATTCTGACTAATCTGCAGGTTTGAGATGATAGAACGTATCGAACTCGTAGTAAGGCTCGGAAAGTATTACCCCTTCAGGAACGTCATGGAACGTTGAAGAACCTCTCCTGTGTTCAAACCAGAACACTACATCAGCCCTTCCGGAAGCAAGCATAGCAGCTCTTGCGCCTGACTCGATGTTGATGAGTTCAACGTTAATACCGAGACGGCCGCAGATTTCAGCGAGTATTGCTGCGTTGAAACCCTGAGCAGAACCGTCAGGTGCTATGTAGTCAATCGGAGGCATATCACCTGTTACGGCAGCCTTGATTGTTTTAGCACCCTCGAATTTCCTGAAGACTACGGGATCAGGAGTACGGGCATCAGGATTAATTATTGCGCTTTCTTCGAGCATGGCCGTATTCGCTCCGAGTATGTATTTCCCCTGAAGGGTTATCAGTGTTCCGTCCTTCTTCATCTCAATAAGTGCTTTGTTGAATAACCCGGCAAGCTCTTTGTTATTGGACTTGAAACCGAACGACAGCAGATACGGATTCCTCGTTAAGATAACGCAGTTGATGATGTATTCAGGGTGAATACTCAGAGTGTAATCTGCTACTGCTTCGGGCATGAGTATCTCATCAATCTCTCCTGCTCTGAGCGCAAGTATCATTTCGTTAGCGGACCTGTAGAACGAGAACCGGGGCGTAGTAGGATTGTTGGTCATAAGAACAACGTTTTTGCTCTCCTCAACTATCTTGCGGAAATCTTCGGGAGTAGTATTGAGTCTTTCAACCAGTCCTACTCTGTGGCTTGCGGCAAATACTGTTGAGGCCGAAACCACTAACATTAAGAGCGCACAAAAAATTTTCTTCATGTTTACAAATATTCCTCCTTTTAATTTTCGTCAAACCTCAAGTGCATAAAAGTGTTCCACTCAAGGTAAGGCACTGACAGTATAACATCATCAGGCACATCAAGTTTATCTTCAAATGACCTGTTGACCTCGTACCAGAAAACTACATCAGCCCTTCCCATAACAAGTGCTGCAGTCCTTGAGGCAGTATCAACCTGAATAATATTGATGTTGACCTTCATACGTCTTCCGAGTTCGGCCAAGACCGCTGAACTGTAACCTGCAGGCATTCCGCTCTCGTCAACGTAATCAACAGGAGGCAAATCACCTGTTACGGCAACAGTAATATTAGGTGCACTGTCGAACCTGTCGAAAACGATTCGGTTTTCTTTTTTGCGCTGACGCTGATTTATGCCGTAGATGTAATCATAGGATTCATCGGGCGGAAAATTCTTGACGTATTTCTGGAACAGTCCCGATAAAGTGTAATCATTCTTCATCGAAGTTAATGCAGCATTCCACTCATCGCGGAGTCTTGTTCGGTTCTTCATGAAACCGAAGCACAAATCCATAGGCCCTGAGTTTGACATGCAGCAGGGGACGTAATATTTGTTTGCCTTAATGAGATATTCTGCAACGAAATCAGGCAGTATCATCTCATCAATATCACCCCTAGATAAAGCCATCTGCATTTGACTCAGTGAGTCATAGAATTTAGCTTTGCTTGTAGTGTGGTCTCCGCCTAATATTGCCCAGCCCTGAGTCGCCCATGAATTTCTCATGAGGTTCAAGAACTCTTCGGGAGTAGTTTTGAGGCGTGTGAGGAAACCGACATAATCAGTGTCAGCAGAAGCATATCCCGTGAGCATTAAGCAGAGAATTAACGCACAAAAAATTTTTCTCAATCTCAACATGAATCATCTCCTCTCAGTTATGAATGTAAAAGTCGAGAAAATCTTTGCTGAATATATTCCATCCCCATGAATTTCCGTCACTGAGTTTTTTGCGGAGATGAATGAATTTATCGATGTCATAGTAAGGTTCTGAAACGATTACTCCTTCCGGAACGTCATGCTGATATTTTGAGTTTTTGACTACCTCGTACCAGAACACTACATCGGCACGTCCTGAAGCTAATGCCGCTGTCCTTGCGCCTGCATCAACGTTAATGAGCTCGATGTTTTTTCCGAGATACTTACCGATTTCTGCGAGTACTGCGGTGTTGAAACCTGCAGGAGTCCCATCGGCAGCAATGAAATCTATCGGCGGTAAATCTCCAGTAACAGCAGCCCTAATAGTGTCAGCTCCCTCGAATTTAGCGAACTCAACGGGCTTAGGGTCATCTTTACCGGGAGAGGCCGTGTACATAGCTTCGATTGCCGGGAGCGTCCAGTTCTTACGCATGGCGTTTAATGCTTCGTTGAAGCTGTCGCGTAATGCTTTGCTGTCCTCGCGGAAACCGAACGCTAACCCTACACCCGATGACCTCAGAACGAGTACTGACTCGTATTCTGAGGTCTGATTCATTAGGTATTCTGCTGAAGGTTCGGGCAAAACCATGTGCTTAATTTCACCTGCATTCAATGCCATCTGAAGAGCGTTCAAATTAGAATAGAACTTAACGCGAACGTCTAACAGCTCATTATTAGGGGCAAATGATTTCTTCCATTCCTCAGTGAAACTCTCTTCAGTAGAGTTGAGTTTCTCCAGCATTCCGAGAGTTATAACCTGCATTTCGAGAGGAGTTGAGGGAACGGCGGTTAAAAACGTAAAAGCAGCCGTGCAAAATATACAAAGAAATTTTCTGAAACTGCTCACGTTATTTTGACCTGCCTACGACCAAATCGGTATCCCATTCGTAATAAGGCTCGGACAAAATTACGCCTTCAAGCGACGAGTCAATCATTACGTCTTTAAGGTTTTTGCCTTTGAATTTTTTGGGAGTTTTAAGGCCCTCAGTATTCCTGTACCAGAAGACTACGTCAGCGCGTTCTGAGGCAAGTGCTGCCGAACGTCCTCCTGCATCAACGCTGATTACCCTGATGTTTCTCTTGAGACGCTTGCCGATTTCGGCGAGTATTGCTGTGTTGTAACCCGTAGCTCTTCCGTCAGCAGCTATGTAATCGATAGGGGGTAAATCACCTGTTACTGCTACCCTGATAGCTTTCGAGCCTTTGAACTCCGTGAATTTGACCTCTTCAGGAACTGAAGTGCCTATATCCCTGATGAATCTTTCTTCAATAAGCGTCAGTGTACCGTCTTTTTTCATGGCTTTGATTGCGTTGTCGAAGTCATTTTTGAGGGCAGTGTTGCCGCGTTTGAAACCGAATGAAATTGTTGAGGGCATCATGTTGAGCGAGAACTGAATCTCGTAATCTTTCGGGTTGTTTGCAGTGAGGTACATAACGACGGGTTCAGGCAGTACGATCTCATCAATCTGTCCTGCACGCAGGGCCATGAGCATTAAGGCGAGCGAGTCGTAGAAGTGAACTATTCTTCTTGACTTTACCAGTTCGGAGAGGAAACCATCAAGCAAATCGTAATCTTCCCATTCCTGAACAGCCGACTCCTCTGTCATAAGAGGGGTAAGGGCTTTTCTGAGGTCATCGAGTCCCTGCTGAAATTCGGCCTCAGTAGTTCCCAAGTAAGTGAGTATACCTGAGTCAACAACGTTCTTATCCTTATCAGCAGCAAATGAAACGCTGCAGACCGTTATCACCAAAAGCAAAGCGCATAAAATTTTCTTCAACACTGTAAGATTCCTCCGTTAAAATTTTTTGACTACAATGAGTTCGATTTTGTCCTTGAGGATTCCGACCTGAACGTCATCAGCGATATTGGCGATGATGGATTTTTCGAGTTCGTCCCAAGATTCGGGGTCATCGTCTTTTTCTGCTTCAACGTCCTTTTTGTACTTCTGCATTGACCATGAATACAATGCGTCAGTCATTCCGTCATCGGGTATGCCTAATGCACCGTATGTGAACATTCCTGTGCCGTACTCAGCCTGAAGCCTGAAGCTCTCCTCAATGCCGTACAAACCTGCCTCGAACATTCCGCGAATCTTATCCATTATGCCGAGACGGGCTGAATTTTTGCCTGTTGTTGACGCTGAGATTAATTCCTGACGTTTAGCGTAATCAAGGGCGGATTTTGCTTCGAGGTGAAGGGTGCATATTCTGTCTTCAGTCTGTTCAATCCAGAACTCTGCGCTGAAATCAACTGCTATTGTTCTGACCATGTTGAACATCTCTTCAGCGAGAAGACGTGCACGGAGTCTGTTGCGTTCAGTGAGGTGCATTAAGCCGACAGTTTTTTCTGTCATAGCGAGTGCTTCGGACATACCTTCGCCCGAATTAGAGACTTTGATTCGTTCTGTTGTGATTTTCTGTATCATTGAACGTTCACCTTTCAGTTAAAGATTTAAGTTAAGTTTAGTACGCGAGTTTGTATATTTCCAGAACGTCCTCAGGTTCGAGAACGCTCAGAACTCCGAATGACTGACCTCTTGAAGCATTTTCGGCAATGCGTTCAATGTCTTCTTCTTTGATGCCTAGTTCGCGCAGTGTAGTAGGGGCGTTAATTTCGCGGAAGAAGTCTTCAAGTGCTTCGATTGTCTCAAGGGCTTTCTCCTCGTCAGTCCCGTCAAAAATATCAAACACTCCTTCACCGAGTCTGGCGAAAGGCACAGGGTTATCCTCGTAAAGATACCTGGCCCATGCAGGCATTACGACCGCTAAAGTTGCACCGTGAGCAGCACCGAATAACGCGCTCAATGAGTGTCCCATTCTGTGAGATGAGAAATCGCCCCTGAACTCGCGTCCCATTGAGAGGAAACCGTTGTGAGCCATCATACCTGCCATAGCGTATTCAGCTCTGAGGTTGTAATCCTTAGGGTTCTCAATGAGTTCGGGAATTACGCGAATCATAGTGCGGATTAAAGCGTAACCCTGTTCATCGATTAATTCGCTGCCCTCATCTCCGTCTAAAACTCTTTCGAGTATGTGAGCGATTATATCAACACCGCCGTAAACAGTCTGTTTAACCGGCAAAGTAAACTGGAACGAAGGATCAATAACTGAGACTTTCGGATAGAGAACATCGGCATTGATTGAAGTTTTGAGTTCTGAGTCCGGGTTGCTGACAACGGCAATGCTGTTGACCTCGCTTGATGATGCTGAGGCGGTCAACACTCCGTAAATAGGGAGTGCCTTAGTGATTTTAGCTTTGCCCGTGAAGAAGTCCCATACGTCACCGTCATAACATGAACCTGCAGCTATTGCCTTAGCCGTGTCGTAAACGCTTCCGCCTCCTACGGGTAATATTGCGTCAATACCGCCTGCTTTAACACGGGCAATACCGTCCCTGACTTTACCGATGAGGGGGTTTGCCTGAATGTCGTTGACTTCCGAGAAGGTTATGCCTGAGGAGTTGAGCATGTCGGTAACCTGAGCGTAAGCACCGCTTTTGAATGTGCCTTTTCCGCCGAAAACAAGAAGTACTGATTTGATGCCGTCAGCTTTGAGGATTGGTGCGAGGTCTTTAACGGTATCTTTACCGAAGATTACTGCTGTAGGATTGTGCCACTTGAAGTTCTGCATTTGTTATCACCTGAATGTAAAATATTTTTTTGAGTTATGATAGCTCAGATTGCTTTATTTGTCCCTGTAATGTGAACCGCACTGTGATATTTCGAGAATACCGTTGTCGATTCTGAACACAATACGATTTTTCCTGTCTATATGTACGCTGTAGAAACCTGCTAAATCTCCGCTTAACGGTTCAAGATGACCTTCGCATTCATAGCCGTTACGGTCTATATCTTTGATGAGAGTGTTAATTTTCCTGAGAGTTTTTTTATCCTGACCCTGCCAGTACAAATAATCGTCCCATGCGTTATCTGACCATAATTTGAGCATTAATCAGCCTCTATCAGTTCATGCGATTTACCTTTTCCGGCATTAAGCTGTGCAGCAGATTCTCTCAGGCGTTCCATATTAGCCTCGCTGTAAAACGGATCTTCGGGAGCCTCGATGTAAAACGGTATGCGCCTATCCCTTAAAACTTTTACGGCATAAACCGTGAAGAATGTTGACAGGTTCATTCCCATTTCGCTGACTAAATCATCAAGAGCATTCATCATGTTGTCATCAAGTGTTAATGTTACAGCCGCCATAATTTTATTCTCCCTTCGCAATTCAGAGCTAATATACAATTATACAGTCCAATTTCCCGTATAAATAAAAAAAACTGACCCCTTCCATATTTACGGACGCAAGGCCAGCAGGAATTTTACTTCACAAATAAGCAGAGAGCCTCAACCCTAAGCCCTCTGCACCGTCAACACTAGAACTGCACAAACGCAGGCGTATCAGCAGGGGCATTCAAATACCCTTTGAGTTCATCATCAAGTTTAAGCAGCGTTACCGAAAATCCTTCCATGTCGAGCGATGTCATGTAGTTCCCCACAATCGTTTTAGCTACCTTCAGCCCCTTACCCTCAACAACGCTCTTCACATGTTTATTCGCAACAAGCAGCTCCATTAACGGAGTACCGCCCATGCCGTTCACCAGCACAGCAACCTCATCGCCTGCCGAATAAATCCCCTCAGCAAATATCTTACCCAGCAATGTATCAGCTATGTTGTTCACCGATGAAATCTTCTCCCTGTGAGTCCCGGGTTCGCCGTGAATACCTATACCGATTTCAACTTCATCATCGGCAAGCTCAAAGCTGGGTTTACCTGCTGCAGGTACTGTACACGCATTAACAGCCATTCCCATTGAACGCACATTAGCGATTACCTTTTCGGCAACCCTCTTAACCTCAGAAAGTTCTGCTCCAGATTCGGCACATGCTCCTGCTATTTTGTGGACTAAAACTGTCCCGGCTATTCCTCTTCTGCCCGTCGTCCATGTAGAGTTCTCAACCGCTACATCATCAGCTACTATTACATGTTCGACCTTAATACCCTCTTCAGCAGCCATCTCCTCTGCCATCTCAAAGTTCATTACATCTCCCGTGTAATTCTTGATGATGAGCAGGACACCCTTACCGCCGTTCACGGCTTTAACAGCCTCGTAAACCTGATCTGGTGTAGGGGACGTAAACACTTCACCCGCAACAGCTCCGTCAAGCATTCCGCGCCCAACGAATCCGCCGTGTGAAGGTTCATGACCTGAACCTCCTCCGGAAACTAACGCTACTTTCGGTGCAGCACCTTTCGCACGCACAAGCACGTTCAATCCCTCAAGCCTCTTAACGTACTGAGGATATGCCGCCGTCATTCCGTCAAGCATTTCATCAACTATTCCGTCAACACTGTTGATTAACTTTTTCATTACGATTTTTCCTCCTGTCTATAATTTTAAGGCTTCACGCGATTCCTCTGCTGCCGCCAAAACTGAATCAACGCTTCCGCCTCCTGCTGCCTCTACTGCTGCACACACTGCCCCTTCAACAACAGGCGCGTCAGCAATTACTGCGTTAATTCCGCGTCCTTCGTCCTCAAGAATTTCTATTGCTGACTCGGCACTCATTATCGCGCTGCCTATGTCGGCAAGTATTACAACTCCGTCACCCGTATCAGCCTCTGTAATAGCATCGGCTATCTTCGCTGTGTCAGTTCCCGTTGAACCGTCCTCAAGTCCTCCTGCAGGAATAATACCCTCATGACCCTGAGCCATTTCGCGCGCTAAATCGCAAACACCTTCGGCAATTTTCCAGCTGTGTGAAACTATTACGATTCCTACCATGATGTTACCCTTTCATGCAGTCGCGTATTGCTTCGAGCGTAATCAATGCTGAAGTTGCTCCCGGGTCCTGATGGCCTATGCTGCGTTCACCTAAATAACTCGCCCTGCCTTTTGTCGCTATTATCGTCTTCGTGTACTCAACGCCTTCACGCGCGGACTCACAGGCTGCTTCAAGCCCTGTAACCATGTCAGCACCTTCTGCAATTTTTTTGTTGAACGACTCGCTTGCTGGTATGAGTGAGTCCAACATAGTTTTCTCGCCTTTAACGGCTTTACCGCGCTTCTGTATTCCTGCGATTGCCGCTTCAAGAATACTTTTCATGTCTTCGGTTGTTATGTCGGTTTTGCCGACAGTGAGCTTGCCGGCCTCCATGTAAGCAGTACCGTATAAAGGCCCTGAAGCTCCTCCGACTTTCGAGAGAAGAGTCATGCCTGTTTTCTTGAGGACTGCACCGATGTCAGACTCATCGGGCGATAATTTTTCCATTACCGCAGTGAATCCTCGCGACATGTTAATACCGTGATCGCTGTCGCCTATTTCGCGGTCTAACTCGGTGAGGAAATCTTTATTGTCTGCTATGCGTTCCGCTATCAGTGAAATACATTCGTATATTCCGCTCGGCATTTTTATTGTTTGCAACCTCCTGTTACTGTGATGATTATGGAATTAAATGAAATATTACACCAAACCGATATGAATTTACATCGGTGATTTGCGTTTGCTTTTCGGGAAAATGTCGGGGCTTTCCTCAGTCCAAAGAATATTGAACCCGTAACCGTCAAAATCTTTTCTTGCACCTAAGAACTCAATCACTGAACGCCCTATGCTACGAACGTTATTGACCTGAGATTTGCTGAGACCCTCAAAATCAAGCGACTTCAAAAGAGTCTCATTAGTCCCGGCGTAAGTAACCTCAGTTCTTTTTGAACCGGGTGCAACTACATACAGCGGTACAATTCCGAGTCCTGCGAGTCTTGTTGAACCGTTATCATCTTTCACGAACTCAGCCGAAAATATTATGCTTCGTTCACGCGGTCTTGTCCTCTGGAACGATACGAAATTACCCAATGACCATGCTACTGCCTTAACACTGTCATCGCTCTCAATCCTCACTTCAACGGGCTGTAATACATGAGGATGTGTACCTACCACGAGTGCTGCGCCTTCGTTGAAAGCTCTTTCAGCCGCTTTCTTCTGGTGGACATTGGGCTTGTAATGGTACTCGTTGCCCCAATGGAAAAGGGCTATGATTATGTCAGGGCTTAAAGATTTTGCGCGTGCCATGCTCTGAGTGATGTTGATGTCGGAAATCGTGTTCAAGTGAACATCCGATGACTTAGGCCATTCGTTGCTCCCGTAGGAATGATTAATGAATGCTGCGCGTATACCGTTGTTGTCGAGAATCACAGCGTCATTTGAAGGTATGTCATCGAGTCCCAGACCAAGCCAGTTCAAATCGGCAGAGTCTAATACCTCAGTTGTACGCCTTGCACCTGCCGAGCCCCTGTCGAAAATATGATTATTCGCAAGCGTTAAGAGGTCAACACCTAAATCATTGCTCAGGTTTTCGGTGAATATGTCGGGAGTGTTAAAGAAAGGGAAACCTGCGTAACGTAATTTTTTGCCTGTGCCGGCGAAAACAGTTTCGAGGTTACCGACAAGAAAAGTATCATTGAAGAGAGGTTTTATGCGCCTGAATGACGGAGAGAAATCGTAAGTACCGTCTTTGTGTTTTGCAG
Source organism: Synergistaceae bacterium (assembly GCA_017458545.1). GTDB lineage: Bacteria > Synergistota > Synergistia > Synergistales > Aminobacteriaceae > JAFUXM01. The sequence goes on from JAFTBA010000359.1 coordinate 9,519, forward strand.
CGTCTAATTGCTGGTCGTGAACCATAATGTCACCGATGAATAAGAATCTTGCGCGTGTTTCGGAATATGCACAGCCGCAGAAAATGAACAGCATTAACAGAATACATAGCTTTCTCATTTACATCACCTCACGGAAGAATTACGGCTCATGATAACATATGTTTAGGAGGTGGGAACATGCTGTTTACGGTTGACGAAATTAAACGGAGAATAATTCCCAAAGCAAAATCATACGGTGTTAAGAGCGTGAGTCTGTTCGGGTCATATGCAAGGGGTGAAGCTGATGATTTGAGTGATGTTGATATTCTGATTGACAGGGGTAAACTGAGCGGACTTTTGCAGTACTTTTCGTTTGTTAATGAACTTGAGGACGCTTTAGGCTGTCATGTTGATGTTGTTACGGGCGGAATAAATGACAGAGATTTTCTTGACGCTATAAAACAGGAAGGAGTTTTGTTATATGTCTCTGAGTGATAAGGATAGGACAGTTATAAGCAAAATGATTAAGTACTGCGATGACATTTCAAGACTTATGGGGTTATACAATGAAGATTTCTATCGTTATACATCTGAAATTTCCTTTGAGTACTCCTGCGGTATGTGCTTAATACAAATCGGAGAACTCGCAGGAAGAGTCTCAGAGGACGTAATCAGGGACAATCCTTCCGTAGCATGGCGTTCAATAAAGGCAATGAGAAATATACACGCACATGACTACGGCAACATCGACTATTCTATAGTCTGGGACACGCTGATGAATGATATACCTGACCTGAAACTTAAACTCGCTGAAATTCTCAAAGACAGGCCATGATAACACACCTAATGATATATAATCAGGCCGTATAAAATCATGATTACAAGGAAAATTTTTACATGCAGAAAAAATCCAAAAACAATTATTTCTGGTGGACAGCAGAACTCAGTGTACCTTTAGCCCTTTACAACAGGCAGCATAATGAAGAACGCCTAAGTACCGTAGCAGCTTTAACCGACTCAATAGGCGCGGAAATTTTCACTGAACAAGATTTCTTCGGTAATCAACGCTTATTCCTCAGAGCAGATTACAGCGGTTCACGTGAAATTGATGAGATAATTTATCAGTTACAGTTTATACTCAGAGACAATAATTTTCTCGGCATTGAGATTACACGATGCTATAAAGTTGAGAATCAGGCTTGGGACACTCAGCATTACGATGCATTTCCCCCCCTCCCCGTAGGCAAAAGCCTCATCGTCATGGCCCCTTGGCATGAACACGAAAACATTCCGGACGGCCGTATACCCATATACATTTACCCTGCCAGCGCATTCGGAACGGGTTATCACGAAAGTACTCAGATAGCCCTCTCACTCCTTGAGGGAACAGTTAAATCAGGCGACACTATACTAGACGTTGGAACAGGAACGGGCATACTCTTCATCACTGCATTAAAACTCGGTGCTGACAAAGCTATTGCACGCGATATTGACCCCGACACTCTCGCAGAAGCTAAACGCAACATGAATCTTAACGGCATTAATCCCAAAGTCTGCGAACTATCTGAAGGCGACCTCCTTAAAGGTTTCAGCGGTCAGGTCAATATATTAACCGCTAATATACTCCTTAATCCTAACATTATGCTCCTCCCTGATGTTAAACGTGTCTTAAAACCTAAAGGTTGCGCAATCTTTTCGGGAATGACACGCGCTGAAAGCCATATGTTTATCTCAGTGCTTGAAACCTGCGGACTTGAAATTGAACGCGAAATCATTATCGGTGACTGGTGGGGCTGCAAAGCCGTAAAAGCATGGGGTTAATATATGTTCACGTCTTCGGCTGCCGTTCAAGCCTCTGTGAGGGCGAATACATAGCTGCTTCCCTCAAATCAAACGGTTTCAGCATCACTGAAGACCTTAACGACTCAATCAACGCTGCAGTAATCGTTACCTGTTCCGTAACAGCTGAGGCAGACAGAAAATGCCGTCATCTCATCAGAAGGTTACGCAAAATTTTAGGCGTTAAAGGCGTGCTAGCAGTTTGCGGATGCTGGTCACAGGCAATAGACAAAGAGTCTGCCCGTGAATTAGGAGTTGACATTCTCGCAGGTTCAAAAGGCAAAAGCAAAGTCCCTGATGCTGTAACAAATATGCTGATTAACGGACGGAGTTTCAAGGACATAAGAACTCAGGATATTTTCACGTCCTCCGAATGGGAAGAGTTACCGCTCACTTCAACAGTTATGCACTCACGCGCTTTCGTTAAGATTCAGGACGGCTGTAATCATTTCTGCACTTACTGCATAATCCCGTTCCTGAGAGGCAGACCGGTAAGCAGACCTCCCAAAAACATAATCAGCGAAATTCAAAGACTCATAGACTCGGGAACAAAG
>JAFTBA010000360.1 GCA_017458545.1 Synergistaceae bacterium
ACGGTAAATACACAAGGCATTACGGGAAATAGGGCGTTGGAACTTAACATAGCAGTAGTAGATGATACATTATCGGACGTTTTCAGGCTCAAGAGTTTTATAGAGAGCTGGTTCGCAGCAAGTGAGCACAGACTCACAGGAATAACAGCGTTCACAGGCGGTGAGGAAATGCTGAGGACTTTTGAGCCTAAGATGTTCCAAATTGTATTCATGGACATTATCATGAATACCCTTAACGGAGTCGAGACCGCAAAAAAATTACGGGCTGAAGACACAGAGTTACTGATAGTGTTTACGACAACATCAAGGGAATATGCTTTTGATACTTTTCCTGTTCACCCGTTCGATTATGTCCTGAAGCCTTACGGACAAAAAGATGTCGCCAAAGTTCTTGAAGAGGCCGTGAGGGTACTTTCTGCTGAAGAGCCTTCTGTTACTGTGAGGGTATCGCATTCTGAATATACGATACCTTTGCGGCTGATAATTTCAGTAGTTTCACGGGATCATTTTGTTGAGATAAATTTGGCCGGCGGTAAATGCCTGTTAAGCGGTATGAGATTCCGTGAAGCTGAGAAAATATTTGCTGAATATCCCGGCTTTATTCTCTGTAATCGCGGAATAATCGTTAACATGTCTCATATTTCGGCGCAGGAACAGGGAACTTTCATCATGAAAAACGGAACGCGTTATCCTATCCGCGTAGCAGGTCAGTCAAAAATAAAAGCTGCATTCTCCGAATACCTCATACAAAAATTGAAAGGAGACAGCGAATAATTAATGGATACGAAAATATTTTTGAGGTACGTTATTGAACTTGCGATAATAATACCTGATGCAGTATTTGTATTCCTGCCCGTAATAGACTCATTACGCTGGCGCAAATGGGTAACTTACAGTATTTCTGGAGTGCTTCTGCCTGTTTTTGTGGTCAGTGCCGCATGGGTGAGCAGCAGGGAAATGTTCCCTGTGATTCCTGTCCTTGTAGTGAGTGTGATGTTCCTGTTCTTAGTATTTTTCTTCTCGGTTAAAGTGAGTCTGGGCCGTAAACTTTTCTGTTTCTTCAGTTCCGTAATGCTCGGAGCGTTCTGCCTGTTGTATTCGATTTCGCTAATGGCATCGTTCGAGGCTGAGAATGTGCTTTGGGACTCAACGCGTCTTCTTACGATTGAGTCGGGTTCAGTGTCATTAGGTCTGTCGCTGTTAATAGGGGCATTAACTTTCAGCCTGCCTACTAAAAAAATGTCCGACCTCCTGAAGGAGGAGCTTGTAAACGGAATGTGGGATTATCTTTTTCTGCTGCCTTTAGGCGCAACGGTGTTAATTTGGTGGCTGACACCTATATATCCCAAATTGCTTTTGATTGCGCGTTCGCGTATGTTTCTGCTGGTGCTTCTGCCGTTAATACCTCTGATGATTCTGCTGATTTACTATCTGCTCTGGTGGACTGCCTCGAAATTTTCTGAAAGCGCGAGGCTTCAGCAGGAGAATACACTTCTGTCAATGGAGAGCAAACGCTATGAGGAGTTACGGAATTACATGGACGATACCAGAGCATTAAGGCATGATTTCCGCCAGCATATTTTAGTGATAACGCAGCTTACGTGTGCAGGGAAATTCGATGAGCTGAAGAATTATCTTGAGCAGTTAAGCGAAGGGACTGAAACGGTTTACAGCGGTTACTGCGATAATATAGCTGTTGACGCGATAGCATCATACTACAGTGCGTTTGCTGAGGCCCAGTCAACAAAATTTGACTGGAAACTGACTCTGCCTCATGAGCTGCCCATGAAAGAATCCGAATACTGTGTTATCTTGGGCAACCTTCTTGAGAATGCACTGAGAGCCGTTAAGGTATTGCCTGAGGAACGCAGGAAAATTACAGTAATATCATCACTGCTTTCAGAAAAGATAATAGGGCTGTCAGTAAATAACCCTTTCAGCGGCAAAATTATATTCAGAAAAAACGGACTGCCTCTTTCAAACGGCGAAGGACACGGAATAGGTTTAACATCGGTAATGAATACGGTGAAGCGTTATGACGGTTCAATGAAAATAACAGCGGAGAACAGAATATTTGAGGTTGATATAGTTTTGTACTGCAACACGTAAATTCGTGAACGTTCAGGAGTCGTTTCACTCAGGAAAGAAATGTTTGACATTGAGGAAACTGTCAGAGTATAATAATCGCAAATAATTACAGCGGAGGAATCAATAATCAATTATGAAACGTTTTGTACTTGCAGTAATCATTGCAGCTTTAACGGCATCATGTGCATTCGGAGCTGTTAAGGATTTCGGGAAATTCACGCTGGATATTCCGGAAGGCTGGACGGCAGAACTTGCAGACGATACTGAAGAAGGTTATTACACCGTCAACATTGAGAAGAGCGGCAAAACTTCCTCAATGAGTTTCACGTACGCACCGACAAACGAATATTCTCTTGAGGACCTGCTTGAGGACTGGACTAATATGGAAGTTAATGCCTCTAAGCCTGAACGCACAAGTGACGGCTATTACACGTATACCTACAAGAACGATGACGGCAAAAAAACTGTCTCTTACGTCCGCAGTGAAGCAAACAGAATGTACGTAGCTGTTGATATGATCGGCGATGACGTTAAGACAATGACTGCAATACGTGACTCATTCGCCCTCAAGAGCGAACCCAAAAAGTAAGGACGTTCCGATAAACAGGAAAAAATTTGAGTGTCAGAAAGCCCCCTCTTTATAGAAGCAGGGGGCAGTTTATTATCTTGCCGAAAGTGCAGCCCCTATTAACCCTGCCTTATAACCCAATGTGCAGTTCACTATTTTAGGGAAAGTTATACCCTCATATATTTCAAGGCCGACTTTCTGTCTTAACGGTTTCAAAAGTCTCTCGCCCTGTTTAGCGACTCCTCCGCCCAAACTTATTGTCTCAGGCTGTAAACCGTTAATCAGATTGACCAGTCCGCACGCCAAATAACTGATATACCTGTCGATTAATTCAGCGGCTTCCCTGTCGCCCTCATCAGCTGCTTCAAAAACAGTCTGACCTCCTACACTGCCCTCTTTCGCGGCAATCAGTGCGGTTTTGCCTTCAGGGTTTTGTGCTATGAGTTCTTTAGTCATGTTGATTAACCCCGTTGCCGAACAGTAAGTTTCAAAACATCCTTTCCGTCCGCAAGTACAACGCCGTCCGCCAAACTCTATGACCATATGCCCGAACTCGCAGCCCCTGACTATTTTACCGTCAACAACATATCCTGTTCCTACGCCTGTACCCAGTGTGATTATCATTGCGCTCTTAGTGCCTTTTGCACTTCCTGCAATGACTTCGCCGAGTGCTGCTGCATCAGCATCGTTCTCTAGAGTTACGGGTATTCCGAGAACCCTGCTCATCTCAGGTGCTATGCGGAAGTCGCGCCAGCCTAAATTATTGTTGTAGATAACGATTCCGTTTTTGCTGTCTATGAAACCGGGTGTACCCATTCCTGCTGCGAGAATATCATCAGGGTTTACATTTGCCCCTGCAACAGATTCCCTGACTGAAGCGATGATGTCTTTGAGTACTTCGTTCTGGGAACGTTCTGCACGTGTTGGTATGCTGTGTTCGCTGACAATTTCGCCTGTTTCGGTTACCACTCCTGTTTTTATGTTAGTTCCTCCGATGTCAATTCCTACATAATATTTCATGATAAATTTAAGACTCCTTTTGTCTGTAATAATTTTCTTGCCCACGCACGCACTGCAGCTGCAGAATGACTCTCAAGTTCAGCAAGTCTCTTCCTGTGTTTAACCGCCGACTTAGGAAAGTGAGTCATCATAGCTCCAAGTAACGGCACTAATACCCTCATGTCGTCCGATGAAAGTAAACTGCGAATCACTCCGTCATTCATGACTCTTCCTGCCGGCCATCGTCTGAGTATTACGGCAGCGTTTTCGGGCGAAACATGAAGCAGCATACTCTCCATAGCATCAGAATCATTGCCGATTAAACTTATGATTAAACCTGCCGTAAAATTCCCTGAGTTGCCTGCCGTATCTAAGGCTATCAGTTTTCTTGTCCTCACGTCAAAAGGTAATGAGCCTGCAATTTCTGCAGTTGACAATTCAATTTCGGGACGGTTGAGAATTTCGGTTAATGCTTTGCGGAACTCAACACGGTTAGCGAATGGTGCAGAATGTTTCAGGACTGCGTTAATGACTTTTGACTTCTTAGATTTAAGACGCAGGATTACGTCCCTCATGTCAGAGTCATCACCTGATTTTCTGTTCGCGTAATAATCGCTTAAATCGCTCTCGTATTTGCTTAGGATTGAGTCTATTTTTGCTGAACGGGCTTCCTGTTTAACTTTCTCGGCGCGTTCAATCCTTTCGGCTTCGGCTCTGCGCTGCTGACGCTCGTGTTCGGAACGGAGCTTTTCGTTTTCTGTCAGACTGTCGGGAACTGTCAGTGCTTCGAGTTCTTCGGGCTGAAGGTTCTTGAGGAGGGTGTAAGCCCCCGTAATCTGCTGAAAACGGTAATTACTCTTCTGCCCCGTAACATCAGGGTGAAGTTCACGCGCCAATTTCCTGAACGCTGAGTGAATATCGTCAGGCGTTGCACCGATATTGAGACCTAAGGTGCGCAGATTGGTGATAATTTCCCTGCTGTCTATGTGAATTTCCCTCCCCTTTGCGGATTTGAAGTTTATATTATCACAAAAGACAACAAATTAGTTTTTACCTGTGAACCATCTTTACACACAGTGTGAACTACTCCGCCTATAGAGGCTGGAGCTTCCTAATTCTTCGAGGCTGCATTCAAATCTTGTGACTTGAGTTGTCTTACGTCCTCTCCAAAGGCGTTAATTCCCTACGTCCCATAGGTATTTTATTCTTTTTGAGTGCTTTCTTCCTTCATAGACGGAGCGTTCTGCTGTCCTAGTGGCTGGCTTGCGGTTTTCCGGGCATCTCCGGAAGCGTCCATTTCCTTGCTGACTCAGTGGTATTTTG
>JAFTBA010000057.1 GCA_017458545.1 Synergistaceae bacterium
TAGGCCGCCTGATGAGCAGGAGGTTACTGCCTACGATTTTCGGAGCGTCAATACATGCCTATGCCTATATGATAATTTTCGTTGTAATTCTCGCGGCTTCTGGGAAGATTCCTGAGAACGTCAGGGCAGGTGCAAAGCGTCTTCAGAGTTTTATCTCGACAGGTACGGCAATCGCCGTAATGGTCGGAATGGGAACGGACTTTGAGATTTCAGAGCTGTTCACTGTACTGAACTTCAGCAACGCAGTAATAGCCCTCGCAATAGTCATCGGTGCAATTTTAGGTTCAGCGGTTGTCGGTTATTTAGTAGGGTTCTACCCGATTGATGCTGCCGTAACAGCAGGCCTTTGCATGGCCAACAGGGGCGGTAACGGTGATATAGCGTGTCTGGGTGCTGCGAGGCGTATGGATCTGATAGCCTATGCACAGCTATCTTCCCGTTTGGGCGGAGGACTGGTGCTTGTTATAGCGTCGTTGATATTCTCGTTCCTGCTCAAGTAGACTCAGAATGGCAGTGCAGATAAATGACTACTTACTAAAGTCGGTGGTTTTATCTATGTGATATAAATCCCCCTGCCTTTTGGTAGAGGGATATTTTTTTGTCTGCTTTTTTTATTGTTTAATCATTTCCTCAAGGAACGGCGGCAAAACAAAACAAGCCTTATGAATTTCATTCGTGTAATACTTTGTGGGTTTAACCGTCCTCAATGGTTCTGCAGGATTAGCGTCAGCACTCATTGACGCGAGGCCGTAAGTCCACATTCCCGAAGGGTACGTAGGAACTACGCCCCAATACATTCGGACTAACGGGAAAACTTTTCTCATTTCGCGTATCGCCTGAACCATAAGATCCGAATCAGTGAACGGTGACTCTGTTAATTCAGCGAGCATGGCCGAGTCAGTCATTACGCGTTTAACATCTTCGTAGAAATCCGAACGGAACAATCCCGCAGCAAAATCTACAGGGTCAGTGCTGTCAATAATAACAACATCGTAACGTTCATCGGTCTCACGTATATATTTCATAGCGTCCATGCACTTAACATCAGCACGTTCATCACCGAACGAACAGCCTGCAAACGGTAAATATTTCTTCGACGCTTCTATAACTCTTTCGTCAATGTCAACCAATGTACATTTCTTAACGCATTCATGTTTGAGAACCTCGCGCATTATTGCGCCGTCACCGCCTCCGATTATCATGACCTTCTCAGGGTTAACGTGAGCGCATACAGGTACATGAGCCATCATTTCGGAATAAGTGAACTCATCTTTTTCCGTCAGCTGATAAGCCCCGTCAAGCATTAACGTTCTGCCGTATTCGTATGTGTCAGCTATGAGCATGTCCTGATACGGGGTTTTTTCGGTGTGAACGAGGTCTTTAACTCTGAGCGAAAGTTTCAGATTATCACTGCTGTATTCACTGAGCCAGAGGTCATTTGTACGTTTGGGCCTCATTACATATTTATCACTCATTTGAGACAGCTTCCCCTAAGTTTTTACCTAGTTCAAAGAGTTTCGCTAAGTCTTCGGCTGTAGGTGAGGTATAAACTTCAACTTCAGGGCCTATAAGTTCAAGTTTGCTCTTCTCTGCGTAATCGTGAAGTGCTGTTAAAGCCCCTTTGCTCCATGAATAACTGCCGGCTATACCGATGAATTTGTTTTTGGGCATACGGCTGAGTAATTTGGAGCATAAAGCCTCCATAGGAGGGAACAGCTGAGTGTTATAAGTACACGCGGTTAATGCGAACGCTTTGAACTTCCATATGTCCCTGAGAATATATGACGGATCAGTTCTCGAAACATCATAAACCCTGACATCTTTAAGCCCCGAATCACCGAGCCCTGAACAAATTGCTTCAGCCATTTTCCTGGTGTTGCCGTACATTGAACCGTAAACAACTACAGCACCTTTATCAGCTTCGTATTTGCTCCATTTGTCGTAGAGTGAGATTACTTTTTTAACGTCTTTACGGAACAATGTGCCGTGTGAAGGGAAAATACCTGTTATGGGTAAACCGCCTAATTTTTTGAGAGCGGCCTGAACAATGTTAGAGTATTTGCCGACTATGCAGGCGTAGTAACGGAGCATTTCGTCCTCCCAGCGCTCGGGGTTCTTTTCGTCATCGAATATACTGCCTTCATGTGCGCCGAATCCTCCGAATGAGTCGTTCGAGAATAAAACTCCGGTAGTAGTGTCGAAAGTTACCATGCTCTCAGGCCAATGTAACATCGGAACAGTAAAGAATTTTAAGACATGGCCTCCCAAGTCTAACGTATCGCCGTCCTTAACGGTTATGATGTCCTCAGTTATACCGTGATAGCCTTTGAGCATGGGAACGGTTTTAGCGTTGCCTATGAATTTGAGCGAGGGCCAGACAGATTTAAGCTGAGAGATGAGACCTGCATGGTCAGGTTCCATATGATTGATGACAAGATAATTGAGTGTTCTGTGTCCGAGTGCCTCAGTGAGTTTGTTGACGTAATCGTCAAGGTAAGGGCCTTTCACTGTATCTATTGCTGCTGTGGCTGTAGTTCCGAGAACTGCGTAAGCGTTATAGGCGACTCCCTGCGGAAGCGGCCAGAGCGATTCAAAGAGATCAGTTTCACGGTCATTAACTCCGAGCCACCATGTGTCTTTGTTTGTTTTGACTGCTTTGTACATGTAGATGTTTTCCCCCTTATAGTTTGGGTTAATTAAGTTGACAGTCATTGTATCATGTTCGGAATCAAATTGCTTTGGGGCATGTTAAAGAAAGGCTGCAAAAAAAGTGAAAAAGTAAAAGAAGTGAAAGATTTGAGAGAGCGGTAACAGCCCCGTTCAGTTTTCCTGTTTACTGAACAGCCCGGTTATAGCCGTAACGGATTTAATCGGCGACATCATCATCGAACCCGTAACACTCAATCCTATTCTCTTCGTTGCATTGAGTATAGCTATTATGTCCTCAGTAACATTCATCTTCAGGTCCCCGTAACCCGGACTGAATCTTGAAGTCATACGTTCACCCTCACGCAGTCCCGGAACAATCTCACTCCTTATGAACTGGTCAATAAAAGCGTCAATCCTCACGCTCGCGCAGGCATCAAGCGCAATACCGTCAAGCATGTTCCTGTTCTGCGCAATAGTTATCTGTCTGTCAGTCTCATGCCCCAGAGTCGCGGCAAGCATTATGCACTCATCGCTCCGTGCTGTTAAACGCGCTATATCATTGCTGTAGATATATGCCCCTTCAATCTCAAAGCCTCCGTCAAAATGCACAACATGAAACCTTCCCCATACACATCTGGGCGTTATATACCCTTCAAGCCTCCCGAAAGCCTCAACAACAGTTCTCACTAACTCGTCATTACGGCCTTCAGGAGGTACTCTCATATAGCGAAGGGCATCGGTGATTAATTTATCCGTCGGTACGAACTGCATAACGTTTCGTGTAAAGAACTGACCTTATACCTGCGTCAATCCTTCTTACTGTGTCAGCCTGATTCATCGTGTAAAGATGAATACCCTCAACTCCGCGCGCAAGCAGATCTATTATCTGTTCTGTCGCGTAAGCTATTCCTGCCTCCTTAACTGCTCCCTGATGGTGGCCGTATGCATCAACAAAACGCCTCACTCTTTCGGGAACTGAAGCTCCGCACATCTCTACTACTTTGGGAATCTGAGCTGCTGCGGTTATCGGCATTATTCCTGCGATGATTGGCTGAGTTATTCCCATTGAACGCGCGCGTTCACGCCAGTTGCAGAAAATATCGTTGTCAAAAAATAACTGTGAGATTAAACCTTTGACACCGAGACTGCATTTCTCTTTGAGGTAATGCAAATCCTGTTCAACAGATTCTGCTTCCGGGTGTTTTTCGGGGTAACACGCTGCGAATATGTCGAAATCATCTCCGTACTCCTCGTGAATAAACGCGATTAACTCAGACGCATGATGAAAGTCTCCTAAGTCAGATTTATCCTTGAGGTCGCCTCTTAATGCGAGAATATTGCGGACGTTGTTGGCTTTGAGACGGTCGAGAATCTCTTTGAGTTCCGAACGGGTTGTGCCTACGCATGTTAAGTGTGCTACACCGCATGTGCGGTAACGGTTCTGAATGCCCGAAGCGATTTCGACTGTGTTGTCACGGCTTGAACCTCCTGCACCGTAGGTTACGCTGATTAAGTCGGGGTTGAAACTCACGAGACTGTCGATTACTCCGTAAGTGCCTTCAGTACTTTTGTTGCCCTTAGGCGGAAAAATCTCGAACGTGTAACTCGGTGCGAGTTTGTCAAAGAAATTTATCATTCCTAAAATCACTCTCCTTTTTTCTGTGCCAAAAGCCATTCCCTTACTGCCCCAATCCTGTAGGCGTAATCGAATGAACTCATGTGTTCCGAAATTTCACCTGATGTTAATGACGGAAGTGTACTCCCTTTCATGAACATCAAAAAGTTAGCAGGTATACTCAGCGTTAAACTTACGGCAGGATTTTCAGCGTCCACGTTCCTGTGAACTGTGAAGCCTCTTGTATCGTCCCTCGTGAACATCTCAATTACCTCATTCATTCCTGCTGAGGCTTTGGGGTCTCCTGCCGAAGCAATGTACGCGAATTTCTGTCCGAGCAGCCCCCTCAGAGCGTTAATGTTCCATTGACCCGAAACGAAAAGGCACGCCGTGAACATATCGGGGTATCTTGAGGACAGGACGAGGAAAGTCATACAGCCCATTGACTGACCCGTAGCGTATACTCTTTCAGCGTCAACGCCGTAATTTTTGACCGCCCAATTCACAAAACGCCCTGTGAGTTCAACGTAATCACTTTCAACAAAACCGTTATGGTCATCGAGGACTATTGACGGGAACGAGGGGACGATTACGACGCAGTTATGTCTGCACCAAATGAGTCCTCCTAATCCCTGAGTGAGTGAATACTGAGGGTTTTTACCTGCCGAACTCCCGTCAGCAATGAAAAAAACTGCTGGGAATTTTGCTGACGGCGTGTAACCTTCGGGAAGGTAAACGCTGTAATCAACCGTTAATCCCGTAACATCATCGCTGTAAGTGTGAACGGTGAATTTCGGCAGGAACCCGGCAATTAACGACTGCAATTCTTTGTCTGCCGATTTGTCGGGACGGTAAATATTTCCTCTGTTCTCAGCACGAAAATTTACATCTGCATTTGACGCGTAACATACTGAGGCGGACATGAGTATTACGAGGATAAGGGCTGTAAAGTTCCTCAAGGTTTGAGACCGTCCTTCCTGTCCTCTTCCCAAGTGATGAACGAATGATAATACTTCTCATCATTGTCATCGAGGCCGCGCGTGATTTCAGTGATGTGAATGTGCGAGGCTTTAACTTTTTCGAGGACGTAATCAACGGCTTTCATCGGGTCAGTGTGTGCACCGCAGGTGAAAATATCGAGGGCCATGTAATTGACTTCGGGCCAAGTGTGAATCGAAAGATGCGACTCACTGATAACGACAACACCGCTTACGCCGTTGGGCGGGAATTTGTTGAACGATACCGACCAGACCTGAGCATGTGCGCGGTTGGCGGCCTCAACGAGAATATCCTGAAGTTTTGCAACGTTGGTGATGGTATCATCACAGCCTGAAACTTCAACAATGTAGTGAACACCTTTTGGGGACAATTTAGAATCTCAGCCTCCCAGAAAATGATATATGATTGATTGAAATTGTATCACACTCACAAAAAAAACAGGTCTTACGTTTTTACGGTGTCAGGGTCAGAACAGAAGCGTCAATATAGGTACGCTTACGAGCGACACTATTGTTGAGACAACAACGCACCTCGCAGCAAACGTATAATCCTTCCCGAACATCTCGGCAAAAATTTCAGTGTTAGCAGCTGCGGGCATGGCCGTTAAAGTTACGACTACCTGCCACAGAATCGTTTTGACTCCCAACGCCCTGAACAGTAACAGAAATATTAACGGCTGAACGGCGAGCCTCACGAACGTTAATTTGAACGCGTCAACGTCAAATGCTTCTCTCAGATTCGACTCGCCTAATGCCGCGCCTATTATCATCATTGACAAAGGCCCTGTCATGTTGCCTATGTTCCTTACCGCCGTCGACAAAACTTCAGGCAGTCTGAACGGCATGAACATTAACGCAATCCCAATGAACACCACAACAACGCTCGGTGTCTTCATCAGCAGTATCAATTTTTCCTTCGTGTCCTTGCCCTCAACGAACAATGACAGTCCAACAGTCCAAATCAAAATTCTCACGGGCAGCAAATAGAATGACGCATAGAAGACTCCCTCAGTCCCGAAAACTGAAGCTACTATAGGCATACCTGCATTACCTGCGTTCGAGAAGAGCGTCGAAAATTCAAGGACTGCTTTACGGTTTAACGGCTGTTTGCGCCAGAATAATTTACCCGTAACCCATGCTATTAAAACGCATACTGCCGACAAAATCATAATCTCTCCTGCCGATATTAACTCTTCGATTCCTATTTCAACGTTAAACGAGTTCAGTATCATGCACGGTAATGTTATGTCCAGCAGTAAATGAATAAAACTTGAACGGGCTTCATGTTTGAGCATTTTAGTTTTGGCCATGATTACACCGATTACTACGTAGATGAACATTAATGCCTGAGTGTTGAGCATACGTTCAAAAACATTCACGCTTAATTCCCCCCTTAGTATACAAAAAAATCCCTCCGTTAAATTTCACGGAAGGATTCACAAAATCATCTCAGTATTCTTCATTTTATGCCGCAGGAATAAGACTCATTAGCTGAAGTTCTTTTACTGACGCTAAGACCGACATAACACCGTTTTTCTCAGCATCCTGCCTGTCATCGTCCCTGCTTACCCTCTCGAAAACAGGTGTACCTTTCGCAACGGTCTCAGTATGTTCCCCGTTATTTTCCTCTGAACGTTCAGCGCGTTCGTTTGAGATTTCGGCGCGTGCTTTTGACGCTAAGGCTGCCGCTTTAGCCGCAACCTGTCTGTCCTGCCCTGAAGGATCTGCAGGAGCATTAGCCGCAGCCTGAACCCTCTGCATGTTCCTGAGAGTCTCTTCGGGAGTCGCTCCCTCTTTGAATCTTATTGGGACTTCTCCGCCTGTTATGTAGTTATGACCGTCAGGCCCTTCTGTGTAAGTGTAACTGACTCCTCCGCCTAACTCACCTGCTGCTGCCTGATGTGCTGCCTCGTGAGCAATAACCTCGTTCTCAATCTGCTTGAGTTCGCGGACCTGAGCATCTTTTTCATCTTCAGCTTTATCTTTTTTGGCTTCAGCTTTACGCTTATCGGCTTCGGATTTAATGACGCTCTGATTCTTCTCTCTCTTATCTGAATCTTTCCTGAGTGCCTCCGTTGATTCTTCTCTCCGGCTCTGCATGTCCTCAGTAGCGAGTCCTCCGCTCACACGGTTAAGGTCTTCCTCGCTTCCCTTCATGGTAACTGACGCGCCTGTGATGTAACGTTTGCCGTCAGTACCCATAGTGTAATGATAGACAGTATGAACCTGTGCGGAATCTCCGAGTTTAGCTTTGAGTGCCTGTTCCTCAGCTAAAATTTCCTGTTCTTTAAGCTGTTTAGACTGGTCAACTTCTTTTTGAGTCTCTGCGATTTTCTGAACACGCTGTATATTCTGCATAGGCTCTAAATATCCTGCTGATAACATTGACGTAACCTGCATAATTTCTTCACCTCCGTTTACCGAGTATACATATTATACCTGATTCGCTACCTTACAAGTGCAGGAGTGTCAATAACAAGACTTGCTGATCCGTTAGCGTCAGCATTCATTACTGCGTGAACTCCCAAAGGAAGAAAGAAATTATACTTTCCGTGTCCCGAAGGCATACCCTTAATGACGGGCTTGCGTGAAATTCTTGCGTAATGCCTTAGAACGTCATCAAGCGTGAAATCGTTTACGCCGTCAGCGTCATCGTCCTCACAGTTCGTGAAATCACCCAGAATGATTCCGTTTACTCTAGTTAAGAGTCCGTTCTGCCATAACTGATTAAGCATTCTGTCAATCCTGTAAGGTCTTTCGCCTATCTCTTCAAGCAGAAGAAGCACACCTTTTCCGTCAAGCTCATACGGAGTCCCTACAAGAGATGTCAGAACGGTTAAATTGCCTCCGATGATAATACCTTCAGCATGACCGGGCATTACTGTTTGAAGTTTTGTGTCTTCAGGCATAGGGATTTCGCCGACAGGTGAAGTGTTCTTGAGACCTGCAAAGAAATTTTCGCGTGTGTAGTCTGAATCGAATCTCTCAGTTGTGAATGAGACGAGCATAGGCCCGTGTATTGTAGAGATTCCTGACTTGCCGCTCAATGCAACATGAAGCGCAGTAATATCGCTGAACCCTATTAAAGGTTTTGGATGTTCGGCAATCATTTTGTAGTCAAGTTTGTCGAGAGTCCTGGCAGTACCGTAACCGCCCCTGACGCACAGGATTGCTTTAACGGAGTCGTCCCTGAAAAAATTGTTGATGTCTTCAGCGCGTTTCCTGTCAGTTCCTGCGAAATGCTCATAGAGAGCTGTTGCTGACGGAGCGAGTTTGACTCTGTAACCCTGAGACCTCAAAAGATCTAACGACCCTGCAAAATCTTCGCTGTCAGTGTAAGACCCCGGCGATAAGATTCCGATTAAGTCTCCTGACTTGAGGGCATGACCGCGGAGAAGGGCGGTATTATTTTCAGCATAAACAGGCTGAGTCAGTATCAGCAAAAACAGAAACGTTAAGTAAAAATTTTTCATGTCAACAAAAAATCCTCCTGCTTAAATTTTAGTCATAAGTTCCCAGATAATAAGCTCTAAACCCTGCCAGCCTTCAGCCCTTGAAGTTTTTTCGAGGAATGAGAGTCTTGCTGACTTGGCTATGAACGTTTTGATTTTATCAGCCCCGAAAAATTTTAACGCTGATTTAGCTTTGTTGATTGCGTAAGATTTTTTTGAGGGGTCGAAACCTGCGGCTTTCAATGCGTTTTCGGTGTAATTACCCTGAAAGCACGAGATGATTAAAGCAGGGCGTAACCTGTTAGCCAATGCCGTAAGAACAGGCAGCAAGGGTTCATCGCGCAAATGCCTTAATGCTTTGGCGACATCGTCAGGTCTGTCAGCGCAAAGGCCGTCAAGCAGAGTCATCATAGCTCTTCCGCCCTCATCGAACGATAAATTTTCAGCGTCCTCAAGAGTTATTTCACGCCCTTCAGCATAGAGTGATAGCTTGAGGATTTCACCTCTCAATTCTTCCTGAGACTCTATGTTTTCGGCGAGAAGCTGAGCGGCATCGGGTGAAATTTTCGCTCCTTCGTCTTTTGCGAGGGAGGTAATCCAAGCCTGACGTTTCCAAGGGGGGATTTGGGGTTCAGGTTTGATGAGGTTGATTTGTTTTGTAACGGCCTTTAGATTCTTTGAGTCGGTGCTGAAGACTAAGATAATGATTGTGTCTGCGTTTTCATCTTCGAGGAGGGGCGTTAATTTTTCGGGAAACGTGTCTAAAATTTCGGCGTTCTCAACAACAATGACCTCTCTCTGAACGAACAGGCCGGGAGTCGATGAGTTCTCGAATAATTTTTCCCATGTTCCGAAAGTCTGAGCGTCATATTTTGCGGAGAGAGGCCAACCTTTTGTTGAGAGTTCGGAAATTTTTGAACTGAGCTGACGGCGTTGGGCTTCTGAGTATTCGATTGCTATTATGTGAGGCATTGAGCGTTATTCCTTTCCTAATGTCAGCAATTATACCTCAGAAAATAACGCCAAACTTTGAATGTCTAGCTGTGTGAATGTCAATTATTTCGAGAAGTCTATTACTTCAATCCAAACTCTATGATGATTGCTTCCTTCTGCAGTATATTTCGGGAGAGGATAAGCACTTTTATATACAAGCCCTGCCGATGCTGCTCGTCCTGCAAGTTTTGCTTTGACTCTGGCATCATCAGTCGGCATCTCGTAACCTATCAGCCATACGATTGCGTTGTTTTTAGCGTTATAGTGGTCTGTACTCCATTTTCCGCCGGAAGTGTCTTTGAGATAATATTTTCCTAATCCGCTTCCTTCATATTCGGGTTCACTTGGAGTAAAGTTATTGAGATATTTTGCTATCTCACTTGGTTTAACGTTTTCTGCAAAGTTGCTTAATTTTGCGCTGTCAGAATATATTGCACCTTCCTTAATTCTTCCCTTATCATCTATTCTATCAATATTATCCAGATACCAAGCAAGCGCAGCTTTCTTCCACTGATGCAAACCGACAATAATGTTGTTGGCTTTTGCACTCGCAACAATTTCAGATGAAGCAATCATCATCATTGCCGACAAAATCCCAATTACAACAATAACAA
>JAFTBA010000361.1 GCA_017458545.1 Synergistaceae bacterium
CATGCCCCCCCCCCCATAAAAGTGTCAAGTATCACGGCATATGATTCCTAATTAACTTAATAATGCTTTTACACTCTGAATACTGCATTAATGTTTACAGATAATAAAAGGCAAAAAAAAATCCCTCTGCCTTTAATGACAGGGGGATTTCAATTTTTATTACTGCTTACGTTAAACTATTTTCCTGCCTCATCAATAGCGGCATTCATTGCACAAATTGCACATTTCTCTTTCGCGCTGTGAACGCTTCCGCATTTGGGGCATGTAACCATATCGCTTTCAGCTGCATAGAGCCTTATAGCGTGGCACTCAGGACACTCGTAAATATCTACGTGAACCCTGTCGGCCTTGAGGAATGCGCTCCCCATAGGATAACCTGCTTCTCTGAGTTTTAATTCTTTCTTGCATGACGGGCAAAGTTTTTCAGCCATGTTAAATACATCACCTTTCCTTTAAGTTTCAGCAATTATATCACGTACTGCGCTTAGGGTTTTTGGGAAACCAGCCTTTTCTCACACGCTCTTCCTGTTCTTTCAGTTCACGTATGCACCAGAGAAGTATTGCCCCCAAAATTCCGAATACACTAGAGACAGCTCCGTTCTCAGCACACAGCGACACACAGCATGAGGCAATACCCAGTACCAGAAACAGCGGCCATATTTTTGCTGAAAAATAGTACTCGCACTTAACGACTACAGGGTGGAATACCCCCGTCAAAATTATCATTGCAGCCCCTGAAATTATCCCCGTGAAATTCAAAACGTCTCCGGCCTCCCTAATATCAGTATCAGCAAAAAGCATACCATAAACATTCCTGCTGTGTTTGCCGAAGGTCTCCTCCATTCTCTTGGCATAGCGGTGAAAGCACACAGTTCATGGCCGATTAAGACACAGAATGACAGCATCGCAATGTTCTCAAGTATAACGAGCAGGGAATTTTTGTCGTAATCAAGAAACACGAAACGGCTGTTAAGCACAAGATAGTCAGCAATATTAGCCGCTATAAACCTGTACATACCCCAGCCCGAAAATATCACTCCTGCAATAACGGGCCATAAGGATTTTATTTTAGCCGTAACAGCTCCCCAGTGCATTCCCACATGAAGACCCATAAGCACAAAACACCAGTATGACGAACATATATGCGCCGTCCTCCCGAAGTCCGTGAGCCTTTCAAAATTCATGAACGTGAATGTCTCAGATATAATCATTCCGCTTACTGCCGACAATATGAACGCTGAGATTAACGCAAGATTTACAGTCAGCGATAATATCCTTACGGCTTTGTAACGCCCTTTGAAAACAGTTGTAAACCATTTTCGGTTGAGATACTGATGAATTATTACGAGCATTATCATCGCAATGCCTATGTATTCATGTATCTCGTTGTCAGTAATCTGAAGCGACATCAGAAAAATTAATGACACCGTCATCAATATGTCGATTATCCGTTTTATGTTCAACGTGAAAAATTCCTTTCGATAAAAGTCTTTTTGATTAAAGATAATAACCTAAAATACCGAAAAATTACATGAAACAAAATTAAAGCTAACAAATCTTTCAAGAAGGAGGAGCGTAAAATAATGATTGGCAGAATATCAGGGCAGTACTCAGCAGAAGCCCTCAGCAAAAAAAAATCTAATCGTAATGTTTCCTATAACAGCGGCTCGTTCACAGAGACCGATAACGCTAATATCAGTTCATTCGGAGCACTGCTCGCTAAGGTAAACGCCGAGATGAAAAACATTCCCGATGTACGCGAAGATGTTGTCGCGGATTTCAAGACCCGTATCGAATCGGGAACTTACAATCCCCCGCTCGACAAACTGGCTAACGTCCTTTACATGGCCGGTATGTTGGAAGCTGCAGAAGAGTAAGAGCAATTTCACCATGCGTGATGAAGTCGGTGAACTGATAGATGCAGTACTTGACGAAGCGGACTGCATTGATGACCTGATAGAAGCCATACGCGAACAGCGAGAGGCCATGAGAAGACGTGATACTCAAACAGTAAACTCACTCATGGATGAAACACGCAATTTATCGTTCGAGGCTCAGTCTCAGGAAAAATTAAGGGACAGTTTAACAGGGAAATTTGCCGAAAAATATTCCTGTCAGCCTTATGCAAGTTCGCTCGTTACTGTAATGGATGATGATGAAAAAATTGAATTTAACGGGGCTGTGGACAGGTTAACGCAGTCCGTTTTTGTTTTGAAATCAGAAATGATGATTTTAACCGGCCTTATTGACCAGCACGAACAGTATACTTCTATGCTTCTTTCTGAATGGCGCAGACTTAACGGGGATATAGTGTCGCAGTCTGGTACGGCTAATTTCAGGGGGTAGATGACTAATGAGCAGTACATTCGGCGGAATTGAAATGGGTAAAAGTGCTCTTAATGCTTTCCGTCTCGGAATGCAGACAGTCGGGCATAACATCTCCAACATGAGCACTGAAGGATATTCACGTCAGCGCGTGAATTATGTTACGGCAGTTCCCGAGAACATTCCCAACGTAGGCCAGCTCGGTAACGGTATGACGGCCGCAAGTATAGAGAGAATACGTGATGAATTTCTTGATTTCCAGTTCAGGGACTCCCAGTCAACGCTCGGCTATTGGGAAAAAATAAATGATCTTTACGAGAATATACAGAATTACATTTCAGAGCCTAATTCAACGGGTATACGTTCTGCAATGGATACATTTTTCACGAATATGCAGACTTTACAGCAGACACCTGAAGACACTTCAGCGCGTCAGGCTCTCGTAACTGCTGCTAATTCGCTCGGTTCAATGCTGGGTAATCTCATAGACAATTTCAACACATATAACGAAAGCATAAACATGGAGATACAGCAATCTGTTGACGAAGCTAACAGTATGCTTTACGACATAGCCGCGCTGAACAGAGAGATATTTCAGGCTGAAATCTTAAACCAGAATGCCAATGACCTCCGCGATAAACGCGATGTAATTCTCGATAAGCTCTCCAAAATGATGGACATATCCTACAATGAGCCTAAAGAACATAACGGTATAACAGGTGAATTTTTCTTATCGTTAAACGGCCGTGTACTTGTTCAGGGCGATAAGGTCAGAGAACTTAAAGCTCACGCTTTCATGTGGGACAATCAGGTATATTATGACGTTCAGGTTGCTGAAAACGAATTTGACATCGTTGAAGACCCTAACATAGCCGAAGCCTTAGCGACAGGCCCTGAAGGTACTTACCAGTTAGCAGTAGACAGAATCGCTAACGGCCTCGAATGGACCGTCGGAGGCGGCAACGCTCACTGCCTCGAAACTTACGCCGTCAAAACATCGGAGTTTCAGGACGGAATAATCCTCAGTGATGAGAGTGCTGATATACCCTACAAGTTACAGTTCAGGGTACTCGATGAGAATGAGACTCCCGGTATATTAACTGTCAAAATCGACAAGTCCGATACAGGCTGGACGCTCAGAGCAGAACATGACGGAGTCCCTGAAACCGACTCTGACGGCAATGTTATCTCGGAAGAAATTACCGGTGAACTTGATGTTGCAAAGCTCGTGAGTTTCGTGAATACTAAGGCAGGAGCTTTAGGCGTAGGAATTGAGGCTACTGCTGCAGGGAACGCCATAGTCTTCACTGCAACAGCTGACAATTCACCCGTTGAACTGACCGATTACAGCGGTATGCTCGGCGCACTTACTGAGGCCAAACGCGAACTCATCGGCGTAAACATGCGCACAGAACCTGCGAACATTAATGACCCCCTTAACATTTCAGGCTCATTCAGAATACAGGTAGGCACTCAGGGAACGCGCGTAACATCTGACAATTTCGGAGGCAACGCAGGAAAGAAACTCAAAGAGGGCGAAATACTCACGGCTATAGCTGCTGACGATTCATCGCCCCAAAAACATACCTTCAGGATCGGCGTTTCAGGGGATCAGGTCGACATCTCAGCTACATGGAACGCCTCGACTAACAAATGGGTATTGAGTTCGGATTTAGGCAACAGCGTTACGGCAGGAGAGACTCTTACGGTTAAGGATTTAACGGATTTCTTGTCTGCAACTTTCAAGAAAGCAGCTAACTCCGATAACCCTGCGCTTTCCGGAATGAAGGTTACTACAGGAAAATCACTGTCGGGAACTGTAACACAGTTTTATGTTGAGTCGAAGGATAACTATCTTGTTTCTGTTTCCGATGTCGAAGGGAATTTGGCCAAGACGCTCGGAATCGTAAACGACAGCCCCGTAATCACTATAGATGTTGAGAACAAAGACAG
>JAFTBA010000362.1 GCA_017458545.1 Synergistaceae bacterium
CCGCAAAGTTTAGTCCTCTGCCATGTCTTATCGAATATTCTTGCCATTAAATTTTTACACGTTCCCTTCAATTAATTATTGCGTGTCAGCCTGAATATTATAGCGGTTTTAGAGGCTTATGGCTTGTATTCTTAACAGATTGAAGTTTACAGCTGAAAATCACTATGCCTCAGTTCATCCAGAATCTTCACCGCTAACTTCTCACCTATCCCCTTAACCTCAGTCAGTTCTTTCACACTAAGCTCAGAAATTTTTTTGACGCTCCCGAACTTAACGAGCAGTTCAGCAGCTTTCTTCCTCCCTATTCCGTCAATGTCATAAAGTCTAGAGTGCTTCATACGTTTATCCCTTGCGTTCCTGTGAGTCGTTATCGCATACCTGTGAACCTCGTCCCTTAACCTCTGGAACAACTGCAGCGCAGGGTCATCGCGTCCGAGTCTTAGCGGTTCGGGATTATTCGGCGTGAAAATCAGCTCCTCGCGCTCGGCTAACGCTATCATAGGCAGTTCGTACCCTAAATCCTTCAATGCCCTCTGAGCATACTCAAGCTGTCCTACTCCGCCGTCAATCACTGCAAGCTGAGGAGCAGGCTCCGAATTATCCATCACATGAGCGTAACGCCTCTTCACAGTCTCGTACATCGACTCGAAATCGTTAATCTCTCCGTCAGCAATCGAACGTATCTTAAACCGCCTGTACAAATTAGGGCTTGGCCGTCCCTGTTCAAACACAACGCAGCACCCGTACGTATCGTGTCCGTGAGTGTGCGAAATGTCAAACGCATCTATTCTCCACGCAAGCACCTTCAGCCCTAAAAGTTCTTGAATGCGGTTAAGCACCTTCCACGTTTCATTGTCGAGGTCCTCCTGAAGTGCCGATGAAATTTTCTGACGCGATAATTTCCATACTGCCCTGATAGTATCTCTATATCTTGCTGCTTTCTCGAACTCTAATTTTTTTGCTGACTCATCCATTCTTTTACGCAGCCTCTCGACTAACTCAGGCTGTTTACCCTCGAAAAGCAGAATCAAATCAGCTACTCTCTCCCTGTATTCGGACTGTGAACACAAACCTGCACATGCTCCCATTGAACGCCCTAAACTGTATTCGATACAGGGACGTTTCTTTTTGTCGCCCGAAATTTTTGACCTGCAAACCCTTAAAGGAAAGTATCTTTCAGCCAGCCTCATTAAATTCCTTATGTTACCTGCGTCAACAAAAGGCCCTAAGTAAACAGCACCGTCATTATATTTATGCCTTGTGATTTCGATTCTGGGGAAATCCTCGTTAGTTATTTTGACGAACGGGTATTTGTCGCTCATTTTAAGCTCGATGTTGAAAAACGGACTGTAACGCCTTATCAGTTTAGCCTCAACTATCAGTGCTTCGGCTTCTGTCTCAGTCCTTATGATTGAAATGTCCTCGATGAGTTCAACGAGTTTACGCAGTCTCGGTGATGAATGAGAATGACGGAAGTATGATGATACTCTCCGTTTCAACTTTATAGCTTTGCCGACGTAAATTATTTTGCCGTCAATATCCCTCATTAAGTAAACGCCCGGGCGTTCA
>JAFTBA010000363.1 GCA_017458545.1 Synergistaceae bacterium
GGCCTGCTTAATTTCCTCTTCATTTACCTTAGCTTCAAGCTGTTCTTTGATTTCATCGGCACGGTTAGCGGCCTTGTCCTTTTCACTTTCTGCCTGTTTCAGTGCTTTCTTTTGCTGTTCAAGCTCTTCCTTGAGGTCTTCTTTTTCCTGATGGTAAGTTTCAAGTTTCTCATGTATCGTTGCCACCGAGTTCTGAATTTCGAGAAGGGTCTGACTTCCACCCTCCGGGTCATCTTTCCGCCTGAATAATTTTTTCAGAATAGGAAAATACTTTACAGCAAGAAAAAGCAGAACACCTCCGATAATCTTTCCGCCGAAGTCCTTGAAACCTTCACGCATAAATTCAATTATGTATCGCTACATACGGATTTCCTCTGTAATTTTTGAAATATACATATTCTACACTAAGAAATTGTTTTTCATGTAAGTATAAATTCAAATTGACGAAAGAACGAATTTATATTATCTTATGCATGTATCCAGTAAAATTTTATTCACTATATAAATTTCTTCAGGACATCGAAAACTTTTAAGGAGGTATTCATCGCATATGAGCAAAAAATTAGTAGCTGACCTCATCGTAGACTACCTTGAACGCCGCGAAGTAAGATACATTTTCGGCCTCTGCGGTCATACTGTCATCGGTATGCTCGACGCTCTCAACCGCAATGAGCAGAAAGGCGGCAAGCTCCGTTACATCTCTAACCGCCATGAAGCTGTCGCCTCAACTGCTGCTGACGGTTACGCGCGTGTTACTCACAAAGCCTCTGTGGTAATGTGCCACTTAGGGCCCGGAATCACCAACGTTCTCACGGGCGTGGCTAACGCTGCTTTCGACTCAATCCCTATGGTCGTATTCGCCGGAGATGTTCCTAGCTATTACTACGGCAAGCACCCTCATCAGGAAGTCAACATGCACGGCGATGCAACTCAGTACAGAATGCTTGAACCCGTTTGCAAACGCTGCTGGAGAGTCGATGACCCCGAAGCACTCCCTGACATTCTCGACAAGGCTTTCAGATTAGCAGAGTCAGGCAGACCCGGCCCGGTCCTTATCGACATGCCTATGGACATTTGGAGCAGGGAAATTGAAGAAGACCTCTTCGCACGCACATATCAGGACAGCCATATCACCGTTAAACCTGCGCTTGACCCTGCATGTGCTAAGGCAATCGCCAAACGTTTAATCGAGGCTAAATCCCCCGTTATTCACGCAGGCGGAGGAGTACTTCTCGCTCAGGCTTCGGCTGAACTCGCTGCGCTCGCTGAGTTCCTTGACATTCCTATTTCGCGTACACTCATGGGACAGGGCTGCGTTAGCGACCTTCACCCGTTGATGATAGGACAGACAGGATTCTGGGGACTGGCACACACTCATGAGTTCACGCTCGGTGCTGATGTCATTCTCGCGTTAGGCACCAGATTCGCTGAGGCTGACTCCTCAAGCTGGTATCAGGGCGTAACGTTCGATCCGTCAACAACTAAATTCCTTCAGATTGATATTGACCCGTCAGAGATCGGACGCAACTATCCTGTTGAAATCGGCGCAGTAGCTGACCTCAAACTCGCACTCGCTCAGATTCTCGAAGCCGCTAAGGCAATTAAGCCCGAAGGAATCAAACGCGCAGGTCTCCGTGAGAAAATCGCTAAGGCAAAAGAAGAGTTCAAAGCCTCCAACGTTGCAATCTCTAATGACGGAAGATTCCCTATGACTCCTCAGAGAATACTCAAGGAGCTTAAAGGCGCACTTCCTGAGGACGCTTTAATCTTCACCGATGTCGGCTGGAACAAAAACGGCGTTGCTCAGCAGTATGACATCACTATTCCCGGAACTGTTCATCATTCGTCAGGCTTGGCAACTATGGGCTTCGGTGCATCGGCTGTTCTCGGAGGAAAGAAAGCTGCTCCCGATAAGATTTGCCTTGCGTTAATCGGTGACGGCGGTTTCGGTGTCAATCCTACGTGCATGGCTACAGCTGTTGAAGAGGGTATTCCCTGCATGTGGCTGGTCATGAACAACATGGCATTCGGAACAATCGCAGGACTCGAAAACGCTAACTATCACACTCAGTACGGCACTAAGTTCCACACTCCCAACGGCGAAGCATATTCACCTAACTGGGCGAAAGTCGCTGAGGGTTACGGAATTGACTCTATCCGCGTGAACTCGGCCGATGAGTTAGGGCCTGCACTGAAGAAAGCTGTTGAGGCCAACAAAGCAGGTAAACCCTTCCTTGTTGAGGCCATAATGGAGAACATCGCAGTACCTACACCCGGCTGCTGGAACATCAATGATATTTACACGCCGAGCGATTTGGTCAGCGAGGGTAAACTGGTTAAGAAGGACGCAAACGGAAAGTATATTCCGCCGAGTCACGCAAAATCACACATAACAAAGTAGAAAATCAGGCTATAGATTATAGGGATTAGCGTATAGGGAAGAGGGAATAGGGTAAAAAAAACTAACCCCTACCCCCTAACCCCTTGCCCCTGATACCCGGCTCTATTCCCTGAAAAAAACAAAGGAGAAGAATAAACAACAATGGCACATCATGAAGTAACACCTGAAGAAATCGCAATGATTGAGGAAATGGTCAAAAAGGCCAAAGTCGCAGCAGAAGTAATCGCAACATACGATCAGGAAAAAGTAGACCGTCTTGCGCGCGCAATCTGTGCAGCACTCTACCCGTTAAAGGTATGGGGACCCATCTGCGATGAAGCAGTTGACGAGACCAGACTCGGCGACAAAGTAACAAAGCGCAACAAGAGAAACAAACTCAAGCTGATACTCCGCGACTGCCTCCGCCAGAAGAGCGTTGGAATTATCGAAGAGATTCCCGAAAAAGGACTCGTTAAGTACGCTAAACCCGTAGGAGTTATCGCAACACTCGTTCCCACAACTAACCCCTGCGTTACTCCTGCAGGTCAGGCAATCTACGCTGTTAAAGCCCGCGACGTTCTCATCTGCTCGCCCCATCCCAGAGCAAAGAAGACTACTTGCAAAACCGTCAACATCATTCGTGATGTTCTCGTCCGCGAGGGAGCACCTGCCGACATCGTTCAGGTAATCGAAGAACCCAGCATCACCCTCACTCAGGAACTCATGAAGAGAGTCGACCTCGTTATCGCAACGGGCGGCCGTCCTATGGTAAGAGCTGCTTACTCGTCGGGAGTACCTGCTTACGGTTCAGGCGCAGGAAACTCAACTGTTATCGTTGACAATACCGCTAACACCAAAGAACGCGCTTACGAGGCTGCAACCAACACAAGAATCTCAAAGTGTGCAGACTTCGGTTCAGGCTGCTCCTGCGACGGTAACTTAATCGTTCACGAGGATGTCTATGACAATTTCGTTGAGGGACTCGTGAAAGAGGGCGCATATCTTCCTACGTGGGAAGAAGCCGAGAAGATTAAGAAAGTTATGTGGGACGAGACCGGCCACAGGCTTCCCGACACTGTAGCAATCAGCGCACAGGCACTTGCGAAAGCAGCAGGGTTTGAGATTCCTGCTGACAGGAAATTCATCGCAGTACCTAACAACGGCCAGAAGGAAGGCTTCACGATTCGTACTGCTGAAGACATCAAGAAGTGCATCGGCAAAGAGCATTTCTTCAGCACTGAGAAATTAACGACCCTGTTAACGCTGTTCAAGTATGGCGGAGAGTTCCAGACTGCACTCGATATTATGCAGGAAATTTTCGACAAGGCAGGCGGCAAAGGACATTCATGCGGACTGTACTCGTTCGATGACGATCACATTCACCGTCTGGGAATGTGCGCACCTGTTTCACGCTGCATGATTCGCCAGCCTAACAACAGGGGCAACGCAGGAAGCGCAACTAACGGTATGCCTCCTACCAACTCAATGGGCTGCGGAACTTGGGGCGGTAACATCGTCAGCGAAAACATCACCCTCAAGCACTACATGAACACCACATGGGTAGCACGTCCTATTCCTGAGGATATGCCCTCGCTCAAAGAGCTTTTCGGTGAGTTCTATCAGGACGGTATGGACGAGGAATAGAAAATATCGAAAACACGTCAGACTCTTGCAGAAATGCAGGGGTCTGTTTTTTATCGGAAGAGATTATTTTTTTATCACGTATCTTAATGTTATATTTTCTCCACCACTAGTAAGTTCAAAATCTAATCTTTCACTTGACTCCAGAGAATTTATTATGTTTATTATGTCTTGTATGGCCAAGGAAGGGATTCCATTCACTGCGCGGATTATATCCCCACGCTGTATCCCCAATCGTTTTAGAAGGCTGTTGTTCTGTATCCATCTAACTTCAACACCGCCTACATTTTCGTTTTGACCGAAGCGTATCCGCTTCAGTTCATCGAATGGATTCTGTACTAAATTGCTCACCCACTCACCCGGTACCTGTCCTTCCTTGTTCTGAGAAGCTACTATAAAATTTTTTAAACTTTCGTTATACATCCTTAAAATTGCGTATCGTGCATCAGTATTTCCATTAGAAGCAGACTTTTCGTACCATCCTATAGCTTTTGCATAATTCCGTTCTACTCCAAGCCCTAAATCATACATATGGCCAATTTCGTATTGTGCCACAGTATTTCCATTAGCGGCAGCCTTCTCGTACCAC
>JAFTBA010000364.1 GCA_017458545.1 Synergistaceae bacterium
ACCCTGCTAAACCGTATGCTGAAATCAGGATTTACCTTTCATACGGCAGCAGCAAGGAGAGAGTCATTCAGGGACTCCGCAGAATCAGCAAGCCCGGCAGAAGAATCTATGTAGGCCGCGACAAATTACCCGTCGTCATGGGCGGACTCGGCCTCGCAATTCTCTCAACGTCAAAAGGACTCAAGACAAGCGCAGAAGCAGGCAAATTAGGCTTAGGCGGAGAAGTCCTCTGCTACGTCTGGTAGGAGGTATTAATCGAAAATGTCTCGTATCGGACGCAAAGCAGTAGAAATCGCAAAAGGCGCAAGCGTTGAAGTTAAAGGCACCGACATCGTTGTCAAAGGCCCTAAGGGTGAGCTTCATGCTCAGTTAATGCCCGGAATTTCCGTTGACATTGACGGCGGATTAGTGAAAGTCTCGCGCTCAAACGAGGAGAAACAGACAAGAGCCTGGCACGGTATGACCAGAGCTTTAATAGCTAACATGGTTACAGGTGTTACTGCAGGTTTCTCAAAAACTATGGAAATCGTCGGCGTAGGCTGGAGAGCAGCACTTCAGGGGAAGAAACTCGTGCTTAACCTGGGTTACTCACACCCCATCGAGTTCACACCTCCTGCAGGAATCGAAATCGTAGTGGAGAACCCCATCAAGTTCCACGTCAGGGGCATAGACAAGGAATTAGTAGGACAGACATGCGCCCTGATAAAGAAATTCAGACCGCCTGAGCCTTATCACGGAAAAGGTATTAAGTTTGAGAACGAATACATCATCCGCAAGGCCGGCAAGACTGGGGCGAAGTAAATTATCATGAAGAAGAAAAGCAGAAATGATATGCGCGTAATAAGGCATGAAAGATTACGCAGGACGCTCTCTGGAACAGCTGAGAAACCGCGTCTCTGCGTATTCAGAAGCCTCAAGAATATTTATGTTCAGGTCATTGATGACGAAAAAGGGCATACGCTCGTCTCAGCGTCAACCCTCGACAAGACTCTTCAGCCTGAACTCAAAGGACACTGCAACGTTGAAGCCGCTAAAGTAATCGGCAAAGCTATCGCCGAACGCGCTAAGGCTAAAGGCATTAACAGCGTAGTGTTCGACAGGGGCGGCCATGCCTATATCGGTAAAGTTATGGCGGTAGCTGATGCCGCCAGAGAAGGAGGGCTTGTATTCTGATGCCCAGAAGAAATGAAACTGAAGCCGTTGAACTTCAGGAGCGTGTTGTGGCAATCAACCGCGTCAGCAAAGTCGTTAAAGGCGGTAAACGCTTCCGCTTCGCAGTCCTCGTAGTAGTAGGGGACGGAACATCACAGGTAGGTACTGGAATCGGCAAGGCTAAGGAAATTGCCGAAGCCGTCCGCAAAGGTATTGAGAAGGCCAAGAAAAATATGGTCTCAGTACGTCACGCAGGTAATACGATTCCTCACCCTGTCGTCGGCGAGTTCGGAGCAGCTAGAGTCCTGCTCAAACCCTGCCCCGAAGGTACAGGCGTAATTGCAGGCGGAGTCGTACGTGCAATAATGGAACTCGGCGGAGTCAAGGACGTTGTAACAAAAGTTACCGGCAGAACTTCAAACGCCATTAACATTGCACACGCTACACTTGAGGCCATAAGGATAACCAGAACTGAGGACGAGATCATGAAACTCAGGGGACTGGTTCAGGACAACAGCGCAGAACAGGCAGCTGTTGAAGAGGCTGTGCCTGCTGTCGGGGAGTGATTCACATGGCAAAGATAAAAGCAAAGTGGGTCAAAAGCACAATCGGTTTCCCCGAAAGACAGAAGCGCACGATTAAAGCACTCGGTTTCAGGAAATTAAATTCCGAAGTCGAGCATGATGACACCCCTCAGATTCGCGGAATGATTGAACACGTCCGCCATCTGGTGAAATGGGAGGCAGTTGAATAATGATAACGTTACAGGATTTACACCCTGCTAAAGGCTCAACCCATAAGGCCAAGCGTCTGGGTCAGGGTATCGGGAGCGGTACCGGTAAAACTTCGGGCAAAGGTCATAAAGGCGATAAGGCCAGAACAGGCGGAGGAGTTAAGCCCGGTTTCGAGGGCGGTCAGATGCCTTTAACCAGAAGGACACCTAAGCGCGGATTCAATAACGCCAGATTCGCTAAGGTGTTTCAGCCCGTCAACCTTAAAACGCTTGAGAGCAAGTTTGACGCAGGAGCAGAGGTCGATGTTGAGGCTATGTTCAATGCAAGAGTAATCAGGAAGAAAAATATTCCCGTTAAGATTCTTGCTGACGGAGAACTCAGCAAAGCCCTCAAAATTAAAGCCGGAGCATTCAGCGCAGGTGCTGTGAAAAAAATTGAAGCTGCCGGCGGAACTCATGAGGTAGTCTGATGTTCGGGTCTCTGGGTGATATTTTCAGACTGCCCGACCTGAAGAGGAGAATATTCTTCACACTCTTCATACTCTTCATATTCAGGCTCGGAGCATACATCCCTAGCCCCGGCGTTGACCGCGCAGCACTCGCAAGCCTCTTCAGCAGTCAGGAGGGAGGTCTTATGGACTTCCTCAACCTGTTCTCGGGAGGGGCTTTGAGCCGTTTCGGGATATTCTCGCTCGGTGTTGCCCCGTACATCAACTCAAGCATTGTCATGCAGCTGCTCGTTGTAATTTTCCCTTACCTGGAGAAGTTACAGAAAGACTCTACTGACGGCCATAAGAAGATTACGCAGTGGACACGCTACGGTGCAGTTGTTTTCGCTGTCGTTCAGGCAATCGGTATGACTGCATGGCTCGGAAGTCTGGGGATAATGCAGAGCGGATTCCTAAACTGGATTCTCATAATAGTTACGCTCGTTGCAGGTTCAGTAGCAGTCATGTGGCTCGGTGAAGAGCTGACGGATCACGGAATCGGTAACGGTATTTCGCTGTTAATCTTCGCAGGTATCGTAGCCAGAATCCCTGAAGCTATCCTTCAGACATGGAGCATGGTGCGTTTAGGGTCAATGAGCGTAATAGGGCTGATAATAGGGATTGCACTGATGGTAGTAGTTGTAGCAGGTTGTATTCTGTTACAGGAAGGCCAGAGGAGATTACCCGTTCAGTATGCTAAGAGAGTAGTAGGCAATAAGATTTACGGCGGTCAGAGTACATTTATTCCGTTGAAGGTTAACCAGTCGGGAGTCATTCCGATAATCTTTGCGAGTTCACTGCTGATATTCCCTTATACAATCGCTAATTACTTCAGTGAGAGTTCAACGGGAAGATTCTTCAGTGCATTGTTCGCGCCTAACAGCTTCTTTTACATTCTCTGCTACGTTGCGCTGATAATATTCTTCTCGTATTTCTACACTGCAGTAGTCTTCAATCCTACTGACATCGCCAACAACATGAAGAAATACGGCGGGTTTATTCTGGGAATTCGTCCCGGTCAGCCTACATCGGATTACATCACGCGCGTAATGGAGAGAATAACGCTCGGAGGTGCTGTGTTCTTAGCGGTAATAGCATTAATCCCCAACTTAATGTCGTCAGTCCTCAATATTCGGAGTTTTTATTTCGGAGGAACTGCGGTATTAATAGTTGTCGGTGTTGCTATGGATACTGTCAACCAGATTGAAGCACAGCTGCTTATGCGCCATTACGACGGCATCATCAAGAAGTCAGGCGGCGGCCGTAAAGGTCTGTTGAGGGGTTAAGCCATGAGACTGGTATTATTGGGTGCTCCCGGAGCCGGTAAAGGTACTCAGGCAGTCCTCCTCAAAGACAGGCACAACTTAGCACACATCTCAACGGGTGATATATTCCGTCATAACCTGAAGAATAATACTGCACTGGGACTTGAGGCCAAAAAGTATATGGACGCAGGGCAGTTAGTGCCTGATGAGATCGTCATGAAGATGGTCGGTGAAAAATTAGCAGAGTTCAAACCCGATGAAGGGTTTATGCTTGACGGTTTCCCCAGAACTGTAGCACAGGCTGAATTTCTCGAAGGTCTGACGAAACTTGACGGAGTTATTCTCTTCAAAGTTGCCGATGAAGCTATCGTTAAACGTCTCACGAGCCGTGCAGTTTGCAAAAACTGCGGAAACGTTACGAACATTAACGAACATTCTGTGTGCCCTTCATGCGGAGGAGAGCTTTACAGGCGCGATGACGATAACGAGGAAACCGTCAGGAACAGGCTCAGGGTTTATCACGAACAGACTGAAGCACTCGTTGAGTTTTACAGGAAGAGGGATATTCTTCTTGAGATAGACGCAACGGGAATGCCTGAAGAAGTTTTCGCAAGGGTAATTGAGACGCTTGAATCATGATTAAGCTGAAGACCCCCGAAGAAATAAAACTCATGAGAATAGCGGGGCGCGTTACCGCCGAAGTGCTTGACATTATGCGCGAGGCAGTGCGTCCCGGTATTTCAACAGGCGAACTCGACAGGCTTGCTGAGGAACACATACGCAGGAACAACGGTATACCTGCGTTTAAGAATTACCGCCCTATGGCAAATATGACTCCTTTTCCCGGCACTATATGCGCCTCTGTGAATGAGGAAGTCGTACACGGTATACCCAGTTTTGACAGGATATTACAGGAAGGCGACATTATCAGCATTGACGTTGGAGCTTATGTCAACGGTTATTGCGGTGATGCCGCCTGCACTTACCCTGTCGGAGCTGTGAGTACTGAACGGCAGAAACTTCTTGAGGTTACGGAGGAGTCATTGAACAGGGCTATAGCCGTTGCGCTGAAAGGTAACACACTCGGCGACATCGGCCACGCGGTTGAGGGATACGTTAAGCCTCTGGGCTTCGGAGTAGTTAGGGATTACACGGGACACGGTATCGGTAAAAAGATGCACGAGGCTCCTCAGATTCCGAATTACGGCAAAGCAGGACAGGGCATGACGTTAAAAGCTGGCATGACTGTAGCAATCGAGCCTATGATTATGTCGGGACGCGAGAAAGTGAAAACAGGAGCTAACGGCTGGACAGTTTCAACGGCAGACGGCTCAGACGCGGCACATTTTGAGCGTTCAATAGTAATACTTGACGACGGGCCTGAGATTTTAACGAGATGGCAGAGTTCGAGATAACACAAATCGTAATCTCAAGGCAGGGGAAAGATACAGGGTCTGAGTATGTAGTCTCAGGATTTGAAGCTGACGGACGGGTTAAGTTAATCAGACCTGAACGTTTCAACGTTTCAAATCCCAAGAAGAAAAACCCTAAACATCTTCAGGGAACGTCAAGGAAGGCAGAAAAGTTAGCAGAATACATAAAGGCAGGTCAAAACATTGACGCGGGATATTTTCACAGGAGCGTAACGGAATAATGGCGAACAATTCCGGCAAAGAAGACGTAATCGAGGTAAAAGGCGTAATTTCCGAACCGTTGCCCAATGCAATGTTCAGGGTAGAACTTGAGAACGGGCATAGGGTATTGGCACATGTCAGCGGAAAAATGAGAATGCACTTCATCAGGATATTACCGGGTGATAAAGTGCTTGTTGAAATCTCCCCTTACGATTTGACGAGGGGCAGAATAATTTACAGATACAAATAACAGGGTATAGGGGACAGGATATTAGGGTATAGGGAACAGGGTATAGGGTATAGCTAACCCCTAATCCCTAGCCCCTAGTCTTTAACTCCTAATCCCTGTCATTAAAAGGGTGGTATAAAAATGAAAGTAGGACCTTCAGTAAAGCCTATTTGTGAATTTTGCAGGGTAATCCGCCGTCATGGGGTCGTCCGCGTAATTTGCAGCCGTAACCCCAGACATAAACAGCGTCAGGGCGTAAGGAGGTAATTATACGTAATGGCACGTATAGCAGGAGTTGACCTTCCCAGAGACAAAAGGGTCGAAATAGGTTTAACGTATATTTTCGGAATCGGCCTCAAGACTTCACAGAAGATACTTGCGGCTACAGGCGTAAACCCTGACATCAGGGTTAAGGACCTCAGCGAGGAAGATACTCAGAAGCTCCGCCGTGAGATTGAGGACAATTACAAGGT
The DNA here is from genome assembly GCA_017458545.1 of Synergistaceae bacterium. Lineage (GTDB taxonomy): Bacteria > Synergistota > Synergistia > Synergistales > Aminobacteriaceae > JAFUXM01. Next base: position 5,975 of record JAFTBA010000364.1, read on the forward strand.
TGAGGGCGATTTGCGCCGTGAAGTGTCGATGAACATTAAGCGTTTAATTGACATCGGCTGCTACAGGGGCATGAGGCACCGCGTAGGTCTTCCCGTCAGAGGCCAGCGCACTAAGACTAACGCAAGAACCCGCAAAGGTCCCAGAAGGACAGTTGCTAACAAAAAAATGGCCACGAAGTAAACAGGAGGTATCACAAAAGTGCCTAAGAAAACAGCTCAGGCCAGAAAAGGCAAGAGACGCGAAAAGAAAAACATTAACTACGGCGTTGCACATATCTATTCAACGTTCAACAATACGATTATGTGCATAAGCGACAGGGCAGGCAACATCATCACTTGGGCAAGCGGCGGCAACGTCGGTTTCAAAGGCGCAAGGAAATCTACGCCTTTCGCAGCTCAGATGGCTGCAGGTCAGGTCGCTAAGGGAGCACAGGATCAGGGAGTTCAGGAAATTGACGTTATCGTGAAAGGGCCCGGTCCCGGACGTGAGAGCGCAATCAGGGCATTACAGTCCGCAGGTCTTCAGGTGAACCTCATTAAGGACGCTACCCCAATCCCTCACAACGGGTGCAGACCCCCTAAGAGAAGACGTGTTTAATTTCCGGTAAGGAGTGTAATTTTGGATAAAACCAGATTCAAAGTTTACATTGAGGAAAAAGGTAAGGATTACGGAAGGCTCTTCATTGAGCCTCTCGAACGCGGTTACGGCGATACTCTCGGAAACGCTTTAAGAAGGCTGCTCCTCTCGTCAATAAGGGGAGCTGCCGTTACTGCGGTTAAAATTAACGGTGTTCTTCACGAGTTCAGCACTCTCAAAGGAATACGCGAGGACGTTATAGAAATTCTCATGAACCTCAAGCATATTCCCGTTAAGGCAAAAACCGATAAGGCCGCTGTTAATTCCGAAGGTTTCAAGATAATAACGCTCGATACTGATGACCTTCCTAAAGATTTCTTCACACGTGAGGAAAACCCCGGCGTTATAACCGCTAAGGATATGCCTTGGGATAATGATTTCGAGTTCTGCGGAGACGGAGTATTATGCACGCTTGAACCCGATGCTCATCTGCTCATGGAGATTTACGTTGAGCAGGGTGTCGGTTACCTTTCTGCCGAAAGGGAAAGACCTTCTCAGCCTCCTCTGCCCGTTGACGCTATATTAGCCGATGCAGTGTTCTCACCTGTCAGGCGCGTCAACTATATGATTGAACCTGCAAGAGTCGGTCAGAGCATTGACTACGAGCGTTTAATCATTGAGGTGTGGACTAACGGCGCAGTAACTCCCGAAGAAGCTGTGAAGGAAGCAGCAAGAATCGCTCAGGATTATTTCGGGACAATCGCTGACACCGTCAGTAATGCCGAACCCATTGTTGAAACTGATGATGATGATATTGCCGTTGACCCCGAAAACAAACAGCAGGAGGAAGAACCAGAGAAATTTCAGGGCGAAGATGTTGAGCTCCCTGTTAATGAAGATAACTCAGTGCATCCTATTCAGGAACTTCAGCTCTCGATAAGGAGTACCAACTGCCTGCTCAGAGGCGGAATCGAAACAGTACCCGACCTCCTCAGCAAATCGCGTGAGGACCTGTTGAAAATCAGGAATCTCGGCAAAATCTCTCTCAAAGAAATCGAAGCACGTTTAGACGTTCTCGGCTATGAACTTCAACCGTCTCCCCCTTCGGAAAATACGGAGGAGAATAATGCTGACGCTGATGTCAACGAACCTGATATAACTGAGACTGATGACGGCAATGAATCCGAACCGTCAGCAGAACCGGAAACAGAGTCTAAATCAGAGGCAGAATCCGACCCCGAGTCAAAACCGAAGACTAAGAGAAAAAGAACGTCTAAATCAACGAAAAAGTAACGGAATTTAACAGGAGGTGAATATTCAAATTGAGACATCATGTTGACCACAGGACACTCGGACGCTACGGCAGCCACAGACGCTTAATGCTCGGCAACATGGCCGCAAGCCTTTTCCTTAACGGAAGTATCACTACAACCGTAACACGCGCTAAAGAACTCCGCAGAGTTGCTGAAAAATTAATCACGCGCGCAAGAGGCGGAAGCGTTCACGACATCCGCGTAGTATTCTCGAAGATGCCCCACAAACAGGCAGCTACGAAATTGTTTCAGGAAATAGCCCCTAAGTATAAGAACTTCGACAAGGGCGGCTATACTAGAATCGTTAAGCTCGGCGCAAGAAAAGGCGACGGCTCACCTATGGCAGTGATTGAACTTGTTGAGCGTGAAACAGAAGAGAAAAAATAACAAAGCCCCGTTAATCGAGGTACATTCTGTTTCGTTCTCTTATGACAGAAAAAATACGGGACGTGCATTAAACCGCGTCTCGTTTTTTGTAGACAGAGGCGAAAGAGTCGCAGTACTCGGTCATAACGGCAGCGGCAAATCAACACTCGTTAAAATTTTAGGCGGCATCATCGAACCTTCTGAAGGTACCTGTTCAATAAACGGCAGGGATATTCAGTCAATGGACTTCAGCGAGTTAAGGCGTTCAATCGGAATGGTCTTTCAAGACCCTGAGAACCAGATCGTTGCAGCTATTGTTGAGGACGATGTTGCCTTTGCTCCCGAAAATCAGGGACTCCCTCCCGATGATATTCAGTTAAGAGTCGAAACAGCTCTCGCAGAAACAGACATGTTACACAAAAAAGACTCTCCCGTTGAGGCACTCTCAGGCGGCGAAAAACAGCGTGTAGCTCTCGCAGGAGTATTAGCCGCTGATGTCGAATGCCTCATACTTGATGAGCCTACAGCAATGTTAGACCCTGAAGCCAGAATCAATATCGAAAAAGTTTTGCGCTATCTTCATGCTGAAGGTATGACAGTCATTCAGGTTACACATCAGATTGAAGCGGAGAACTTCAGCGACATTCAGAGGGTCATAGTGCTGTCCAAAGGTCAGGTGAAATGGCAGGGTAATGTCTCTGATTTCTGGAATAACGCTGAGGATTTAGGGTTCACCGTTCCCGACAGCCTCAAAGTTAAACGATACTGCGACTCTCACGGCTTAAACATTCCCGAGAGTTTCGCGGATTTCAACAGCAGGATTATTCCGCCGCCTCTCAATTCCGAATCAACAGCTAAATCCCTAAGCGTTAAATTCGGAATCGAAGCACTCAAATTCGGGTATGACAATGACAACGGAAACAAAGAAAAAAAATTTGCACTCAATGGCATCAATGCAGAGATTTATTCGGGCGAATGGCTCTCTATAATCGGCAGAACAGGCTCGGGGAAATCAACCTTAGTACAGCACTTTAATGCACTCTATAAGATTCAGGAAGGAAAAATATTTTTTGACGGCGGTGAACTCCCTCAGAAAGGCGAGGAAATTTACGCTCTCAGACAAAAAGTCGGCTTGGTCTTTCAACACCCTGAAGACCAGTTATTTTCAGCAAACGTAAGGGACGAATTAGCCTTTGCCCCTAAGAACGCAGGTTTCAAAGGCAAAGAACTCGATGACGCTGTTAAATACGGCCTCGAATGCGTGAGTCTCAGCAGTGATTTTCTCGAAAGGAATCCCATAGCACTTTCAGGAGGAGAACGCAGACTCGTAGCTATAGCCTCAGTACTCGCAGTTAAACCCGAATGTATTGTCCTCGATGAACCCTTAGCAGGACTCGACGCTTCATATCAGCAAAAAATTCTGGCCATGCTCGCAAAATTAAGAGACGAAGGAAGAACTGTCATAACTGTAACGCATGACCTCAATATGGCATTAAGATACAGCGACAGAATATTAATACTCAGAGACGGGCATTCAGTTAAAGAAGGAAGACCGCGCGAAATAACAGACGAAATCATGCGGACATCAGAGCCTGAAGCATGGCCCGAAATACTCAGAATATCGGCGGACATAAGAAAATTTAACCCTGAGTTTCCGCTAATCTTCGATTATCAGGAGTTCATACAATGCGTTTCACAGATATAAATACAGGTCAGTATATTTCTACGGGATCATTCATTCACAGGCTTGACCCCCGCGCTAAACTGTTATCGCTCTTAATCATAATATCTGCCGTTTTCCCTTCAAAAACATTTTGGGGAGTAATGATATGGACACTGATATTAAGCGCACTGGTCTCAGCATCAAAATTATCATGGAGAACCGTCATTAAAACATCAAAGCCCGTTTTCTTTCTCGCAGTGTTCACGTTCGTTTTCAATCTGGGAGCAGGTTATTTCAGGAATATGTCAGTTACAGGTTCATTACTTGAGGCATTATTCACGGCTTTCAGACTGGTTATACTGATGATGTTCGCGGTAATGCT
>JAFTBA010000365.1 GCA_017458545.1 Synergistaceae bacterium
GCCCTCTTTGCCCCATAAATCCTCCTGAGTTTTGATACTTACGAGCATAGCGTCGATTAAGTCGTTGCTGATTTTGAATGTATCAAGTCTGTTTTTTTTTATTATACTAATCTCCTGTACACTTTTCTCTTATACAGTTCATTGTACAGTTTCATTCAGGAGAAGCTTGAGCCTCAACAGCAGGCACTACAAACTCAAATTACCGGTCAGCCGACAGGTGCAAAAGAGCAATATGAATTAGGCGATAAATTCTACGATGCCAAGAATTATGAAGAGGCTGCATATTGGTATCGCAAATCCGCTGAACAGGTCTACGCTGAGGCACAATACAATCTGGGGTATATGTACGAAAACGGCAAAGTTGTAGCAAGAGACCTTCAGGAAGCCCGCAAATGGTACGGTAAAGCAACAACTCAGGGAGATACTGACGCACAGAACAAGCTGAAACGTCTCGATGGCCGCTGATAATTCCCTCTGTTTACCCTATGTGATAATATTAAGTTCCCAAACAGAGGTGATTAAATGCAGACGAACAGCAAACATAAGGACAGGTTATTCAGGTTTATCTTCGGCAATCCTGAGCATAAAGAATGGACGTTAAGCCTCTATAATGCGATCAACGGTTCAAACTATACGAACCCTGAGGATATAGAGTTCAACACGATTGACGACATAATCTATATGGGGATGAAGAACGATGTTTCATTTCTGATAATGCACGTGATGAATCTCTGGGAACATCAGTCCTCATTAAACCCGAATATGCCGATACGTTTTTTCCTTCATGCAGGGCAGTTGTACGACAAATACATGAAGGATAACGATATTTACAGGTACGGTACTGTTCTCCAGAGGCTTCCGAAACCTAAATGTGTATGCTTCTACAACGGTACTGATTATCAGCCCGAAGAAAAGATTTTACGGTTGAGCGAAGCATTCGGAGCAGATGACGGTGATATTGAGGTTCGCGTGAGAATGATGAACATCAATTACGGCCATAATTGCACGTTGATGGAGGCTTGCAGGGTTCTCAATGACTATGCTCTGTTGATTGACAGGATAAGGGCGAATCAGAAGGCAGGTATGAATCTCGATCAGGCAGTTGACTCTGCTATCGATGAAATGCCTGATGATTCGTTGTTGGAGAAGTTTTTGCTTTCACATAGGGCGGAGGTGAAAGGTATGTATCTGACTGAATACGATGAAGAAAAAGAACGTATGCGTGCATTGCGTGAGGGACGTAATGAGGGTCGCGCTGAAGGTCGCAATGAGGGGCGCAATGAGGAGAAAGCGCGTTTTGTCTCCGAAATGCTGAGGAAAAATCTCCCCTTAACTCTCATTGAGGAAATCAGCCAGCTCTCAAAGGACGTAATTTACAGCATCGCCAAAAACATCGGTGTTCCCGTAGACGCAGGTTAAATCGGCAACTGCTAACATACTTTTACAGTTCCGGTGATGGTGATTGCGTCATTCTGATAAAAGCATGATATTATATTCCCATCCAAAAATTTTCAGGAAAAAGAGGTATGTTAGCATGAAAAAATTTTTTAGCGCAATCCTCTGCATTATGCTTTTAACGGCAAGTGCATGGGGAGCAGTTTTCACGCCCGGTACTTATGAGGGTGAGGGCAAAGGCTACAGCGAAGGTTCTCCCGTCAAAGTCAAAGTTACGGTTGACGCGGAGAAAATTACGGCTGTAGAGATTGACGCGCCGGAGGAAGTTCCGTTCGGAGTCCAGAATTTCGAGAACTACAAAGGGCAGCTCATCGGCAAAAGCGAGGCCAAGATTGACGCAGTATCAAACGCAA
>JAFTBA010000366.1 GCA_017458545.1 Synergistaceae bacterium
GAATGATGAGGACTTATTGAACAGTGATAATCCGTTCGACAGTTTTATTTACGCAGCTAAGAAATACAGCGATTACATGAGCGATGACGCTCAGAAAGTGAAACTCGAATATTTGCTGAAGATCACAAGAAGCCTTCAGGCTCTCGGATTAAATACAAGGGAACGCGAGGGTATTCTTGTTCTTGTAACCCGTCTGATTAATCTTGAGGATAAGACTTTGCGGAAGCAATATTTTGACGAACTGGAAAAGTTGAAAGGAGAGAGTAATAGCATGGCTGAATTAACTTGGATTGAGGAACATTTCCGTGATAAAGCCGTTTCAGAGGGTATTACTAAGGGTATTGCTAAGGGTATTGCTATCGGTGAAGCTCGAGGCAAAGAACAGGGCCGTTCCGAGATATTAAACGCAGCAATCAACTTCATGCGTTCCAACGGTATGACGAACGAACAGATAGACAGTTTCAGAAATTCATTTTTGAAATAGTTGTTAAAGACTCCTTCAGGTCATCGACAACTTGAAGAAGTTTGATAATAAATGAAAAAGGGGGAATCTTTGGTAATGGATATTGCTCGCGCGAGCATAAAACGTACTGTCGTTGTGCTTTTCATTTGTCTTTTACTTACTCTTGGCGGTGTATCTGCCTATTTCAGCATCGGTAAACTTGAGGACCCTGCCTTCACAATCAAAACTGCTGTAGTAACAATCATGTACCCGGGTTCAACAGTTTACGAGGCCGAACAGGAAGCCGCAAGCAGAATGGAAGACGCTATTCAGGCTATGGGTGAGATTAAGAAAATCAGAACCCGATGCAGTCCGGGTTCAGCAGTAATTTACGTTGACATTAAAGACGAATTTACAGCTGCTGACCTTCCGCAAGTCTGGAATATACTCAGGCAGAAAGTTCATGATGCTCTTGGCAATTTACCTTCAGGCTGCTCAGTCTCAATCAATAATGATTTCGGTGATGTATTCGGCCAGTATTACGCCCTCACAGGCGACGGCTACACAATGAGAGAGTTATATGATTATGCCGACTTTCTCAAAAAAGAATTGGTCTTAGTCCCCGAAGTCGCTAAAGTCAATATCATCGGTGAACAGACTGAAGCAGTTTACGTTGAATTTTCATCCTCACGTCTGCGCTCTTTGGGAATATCATCAGCTGCTATATTCGATGTCCTCAATCAGCAGAATACTCTTTCCGAAATGGGTAAAACTTTTTACGGGGAGCAGTACGTAACCATAAACCCGACAGGCGGACTCCTGAACGTTGAGGATTTCGGCGAAACCGTTATCGGCGGATCTGAAGGACGGCTCATAAGACTCAAGGAAGTTGCCGAAATCCGCAGGGATTACGTTAATCCTCAGTCCATGATGATGTATTTCAACGGTCAGCCTGCTTTGGGAATAGGAATATCTACCGTTACGGGCGGTAATGTCGTTACTATGGGGCAGGCAGTTGAAAAACGCCTCGAAGAACTCGAAGAAGACTGCCCAATCGGTATGGAACTGAACCAGATTTATATGCAGTCCGAAGGCGTTGTTAATTCCGTAAACGATTTCGTTATCAACCTCATTGAATCTCTGGTTATAGTTGTCGGCGTTCTGCTTGTGTTCATGGGAATGAGATCCGGTTTGATAATCGGTATCGTTTTACTCCTGACAGTCGCTGCGACTCTCATAGTCATGAATCAACAGGGCATTTTCTTACAGCAGGTTTCACTCGCAGCAATGATTATCGCGTTAGGCTCATTAGTCGACAATGCCATAGTCGTTACTGAGGGAATGCTCATAGGCATTCAGCGAGGACAATCCGCCGAAGATGCTGCCTCCGACACTGTATCGGGTTCAGCCTGGTCAATGCTCGGAGGAACTTTCATAGCTGTTCTGGCATTCGCACCTATCGGATTGTCCCCTGACAACACAGGCGAATACTGCCGAAGTCTTCTTCAGGTCGTCGGAATATCAATGATGTTAAGCTGGCTATTTGCGATTACCGCTACACCTGTCATAGGGAACTTGATGCTTAAACCCCCGAAACAGTCAGGAGGAGACCCATATGACAGTTTTCTGTTCAGGGCTTACAGGGCATTCCTTGAGGGCTGTATGCACAGGAGACTTCTGACAATAGCCGTTGTAATGGTAATGTTTGCTTTCTCGCTTATTACGCTGATTACATCCGTCGAAAAAGTATTCTTCCCCGGCTCAACAGCTATGTATTTCGTTGCTGATTTATGGCAGCGTGAAGGAACTTCGATAAACGTTCAGAGGGATATGACTGAAAAACTTGCCGAACGTTTACGCAAACGCCCTGACGTTAAAAACGTTACGAGCACAATCGGAGGCGGTAATTTAAGATTCATGCTGACTTATTCGCCGCCTGATTCAGATAATGCTTTCTCCGAACTTCTCGTTGAAGTTAAACCGGGCGGAGACCCTAAAGAAATTCTCAGAGAGACACAGAGCATTATTGACAACGAAATGCCCGGTGTAACAGGCGTTTGCAAACTGTTCTCGAAGGGTTCAAGTATGGCTCCTGTCATTGAGGCAAGATTTTACGGCGATGACCCTCTTGTTCTCCGCAGCCTCGCTCAGAAAGCACGCGAAATTATGGAACAGGACCCTATACATAACTGCGTCAGACTCGACTGGAACGACCGTGTTACAGTATTCCGCCCTCAGATTCGCAAGGACAGAATGCAGAGTTTAGGTTTAACACGTCCGCTGATAAACAATGCCATACTCACAGGCACTACAGGCGTAACAGTCGGGGCATTCAGGGACAAGAATAAATCCCTTCCTATTTTGTTCGGACTTCTTCCCGAAGAACGCAACAGAATCGAAAATTTGCAGTCATTACCTGTATGGTCTCCGTCAGCAAACAAAGCAGTAACTTTAGGCTCAGTGATTTCGGATATTGAACTGTCCTATGAGGACAACGTTATTATGCGCAGAAACAGAAGAAGAGTTCTTACCGTTGCAAGCGATGTACTTCTGGGCGGCAACGTCTCCGAAATGCAGGAGAGAATACGCGCAAAAGTTGAAGCTATACCTCTGCCGTTCGGGTACAGGTTTGAATGGGGCGGTGAGGACGAAAGCCAGCAGGATGCCATGAACGGAATGGCAAAACTATTCCTTCCGTGCCTGATACTCATGTTTACGATAATGGTGTTCCTGTTTAACGGGTTCCGTCAGCCGTTTATCATTTTCGGCTCTATACCGTTAATCGTCATAGGAGTTGTACTCGGTCTTTTTCTTGCGAGAAAACCGCTGGACTTCCTTTCAATCGTAGGCATTCTCAGCCTTGTTGGAATGCTCGCTAAAAACTCAATCGTCCTGTTGGATCAGGTTGCGAGTGATTTCGCTTCAGGCAAAGACCGTTACCTTGCCATCGTTGAAACAGGCGTCAGCAGGTTAAGACCTGTAGCAATGTCAGCAGTAACTACAGTTCTCGGAATGATACCGTTAATTTGGGACAGTATGTTCGGTCCTATGGCAGTAACGATTATGGGAGGTCTGACAGTCAGCACAGTACTCACGATGGTATTCATACCTGTTATGACTGCGGTTGCTTATAACGTTCCCAATCCTGGCGATGACAGCAGGAATGATGATGAAGAATACGAAGAGGAATAAAAATTTTTCAGCAGAAAGGTGATACAGAAAGTGAAAAGGCTTATTGAGATAATAATTCTTGTAGGTTTAGTTTTCGGGGCATATAAAGGTCTTGAAGTTATGCGCAGTCAACAGGCTGAAGTCCCTCAGAAAGAAGTTATCCGTCCCGTTAAAACAGTTACTCTCAGGAGCAACGGTAAGGGCGGTTTATGGCAGTATTACGGGACATTGCAGGGCGGAAAACGTGTTGATTTATCCTTCAGGGTATCAGGGCCTATAAGGAGCATAAAAGTTGACAAGGGTGCTTCTGTTAAAAAGGGTCAGCTGCTTGCGACGTTAGACCCGCGCGATTACCAGACGCAGTTGAAACAGGCTCAGAGCAATCAGGCACAGGCACAGGCTCAGTACGAAAATGCTGAGGCTAATTTCAAGCGTTATGAGAATCTCTACAAGCAGAAAGTTGTTCCGAGATCTACTTACGACACTTACAAGACTCAGATGAATGTTGCTTTATCCTCATTGAATGTTGCTAAGGCTTCAACTACTGCAGTACGCGACTCGTTGAAAGATACTGAACTGCGGGCACCGTTTGACGGGGTAATTGTTGACAGAATGGTCGAGAGTTTTCAGGACGTAACAGCCAAACAGACGATTTTCATTCTTCAGGACATATCCATGCTTGAAATCGTTTTCAACGTTCCTGATAATGATGTAATCTGGGCATCAAAGGCAACTTCATCAAGACCCGATTCAATCCGTGCAAAATTCGACGCAATACCCGGAAAAACTTTCCCTTTGACAGTAAAAGAGTTTGTGCTGCAGGCTGACCGAAGCACTAACACATTCCCTGTAACCGCCGTAATGCCTCAGCAGGAAGATGTTTCATTACTGCCCGGAATGACTGCTACAGTAGAGGTTGAGGTATCGGATTTAGAGGGCGGTGAAAGAGTTTTCACAGTTCCTCAGACAGCACTGGTTACGAGCGGAGATCAGAGCTATGTATGGCGCTGCGATAACAACGTTGTGAAACGTGTCGGCGTCAGGCAGAATACACCGCATAACAACGGGTTCATTGACATTTCAAGCGAACAGCTCAGGGACGGGAACAAAATTGTTGTGGCAGGTGCTCATCTTTTACATGAGGGGCAGAAAGTAAGAATGTAACTTCTTCAGGGTCAAATAAAATTTATCCCTCTCCTGAAATTTTTAGGGAGAGGGATATTTTTTCCTGTGAACTACCCAAGTCTAACAGTCAAAAAACACCACCGACTAGGTCAGTGGTGCTGATTAAACGGATTTTTCGATTAATGGACTGTGAGGGACTCGAACCCACGGCCCGCTGATTAAGAGTCAGCTGCTCTACCAACTGAGCTAACAGTCCGTATTAAATTTTCATTTTTACTGGCGCGCCCGGCAGGACTTGAACCCGCTGCCTGAAGATCCGAAGTCTTCCGCTCTATCCAGATGAGCTACGAACGCTTTTTAACAACTGGGGTGAGTGAAGGGACTTGAACCCTCAACCGCCGGAACCACAATCCGAAGCTCTAACCAATTGCGCTACACTCACCATGTTATTCTAATGGCGCGCCCTGCAGGATTCGAACCCGCGGCCTACGGCTTAGAAGGCCGTTGCTCTATCCAGCTGAGCTA
>JAFTBA010000367.1 GCA_017458545.1 Synergistaceae bacterium
CAGCAAGTGAACACTTCCACGTCATCAGCATTGCGAGGCCTTCGCACTCTTGGCCAGTAACGTCCATAGCGTAACGTATACCGCCCTTCGACGGCCCTAACGCTGTTGAATGCTGTACCCTGAAACCCTGAAACACTTTGACTGTTCCGTCATCCATCTCAACGGGGACGGACACGTCAACTCTGCGCTCCGGGTAGCTGAGAATCTGAATGAGTCCCTCACTCAGATGCATATCATCCGCAGCACTGTAGAAATCTCTCAGCGCAGTATCAAGAATTAGGTTGTTAGACCTTCTCCTTCCAGTTGCTTCGTCGATCATAATTAACACCTTCAAATTGTTAGTAAATTCTTAATATTTCAAACGGTGCGGAATTTTACAGGCACATTCCCGATTTGTCAAATCCTGCGTATAATTTGAGCATCACATCTTTTACAGGAGGCTTGTATTCATGAGCGCGGACATTCAGGACAAGGCAAAGGCTCTCAAGATTCTCAAGGACGACATAGAGAGCAAAACAGGTTTCAGTTTCGTGAAGGTTGAAGACGGAATAGCAGTCAGTGAGCTTGACCTTCAGGAGTACCACTTCAACCCCTACGGCATACCCTACGGCGGAGTACTCTTCACGATGGCCGACGACACTGCAGGAGTCGCGTTCCTCAGTGCAGGCGGCAACGGCGTAACAGTGAACGGACACGTAGACTATCTGCGCGGCTCACGCGATGCGCAGAAGCTCATCTGCACCGCAAAAGTCAGGAAGGCCGGCAGAAGGATATTCTACATTGACGCGGATATAGTCAACGAGAAAGGCGATGACCTTTGCCGGTTCAAGTTCGTGTTTCTGAATTTATATGAAGGATAGCGTATAATACAGGGCAAAATTTTTACGAGGGAGGATTTATGAATGACAGCATTAATTATCTGCAGCATGTTGATTCTGCTTGTGTTTGCAGGGACAGCTAGTGCCGACGAAAATTACTCTGAGGACATAGCCAGCGAGATACGGGGCTTTCTGCTTGATGATGACTGGAAGTTCGATTTTGACGATGAGAAGGGAATTTTCCGTTTCGGGGTGAACATTGACGGCAAAATGAAGCACGTCAATTACTTCATGCCTGTGCGGGATGATTCGTACACAGTTTATGCGATCTCACCTGTGAGCGGAGATATTGAGGATCCCTTAACGATGAGCGCGATTGCGGATTTTATCTGCAGGGCAAATTACGGACTGCGCAACGGAAATTTTGAGGTAGACATGACTGACGGCGAGATACGCTACAAGGTCTTTGTTGATTGTGATGGTGTGATGCCTTCGCGTGAGGTTATCAGGGGGAGCATCATCATTCCTGCTATGATGTTCGAGAGATATTCACCGGGACTGCTGGACGTGATCTTTAAGGGAGTATCAGCGGCAGAGGCTATCACTAAGTGTGAGAACTAGTACAGAGAATCAGAGAAGGGCTTTCCTCATAACGGGGAGAGCCCTTTTTTCGTGGGGGCTGTATAATCAGCGGCGAGGTGATTATTCATGTGGCGGATGATCTGGCCGCTTTTGCTCATAATTCTGTCCAATGTTCTCTATAACTTGTGCACAAAGTCTATCCCCCAAAACGCTGACCCTTTCGGGACGTTAATCATCACGTACTTGGCCGGAGCAGTGATCACGTTTGGGCTGTTCTGGCTGCACTCAGGAAGCACAAATTTCGGAGCACACATTAACGCTGCATCTCTGGTGCTGGGTTTCGCGATAGTTGGGCTTGAGGCAGGATATGTGTACCTGTACCGGGCAGGCTGGCGGATCAGTGCCGGGTCATTGACGGCGAACATCTGCCTTGCTGTTGTGCTTGTTGCTGTAGGCTGGGCGGTCTACCACGAGAATATTTCACTGCGGCAGGTTATCGGTGCTGGAGTGTGTCTGCTTGGGCTGTACCTAATGAACAGTTAGGCCGCTGACTGCACACGACTGCGTGAAAAGATTCTGCCGGGATAGAATATGTACTCAATCCAGCGCAAACACTTCACGTGCCTGTAAAGCTGCACTACCAACAAAGGGACAATCACTGCCACAGCCACACAAAGAATGAACAAGATAAAGGGGTGCACATTTGCTGACAAGCCTAGAAAGCGGTAAATGATCCTCACCGCAAAGATCACATGCACGTGAAGGACGTATATCACCATGCTGCAAGAGCCACACTCCACAAGAAAGCTATTCTTGATGGGAGCGGCATAGAATATCATCATAAAGGCAAGGCATAAGCAGATCGCAGCTGCAGCTGTTACGTACTGCATCAGGAATGCGATAATTCCAGCAACAAGCAACAATACTCCGTGAAAAGCTGTAGGATGTCTACTCTCTGTGATGATACCCTTCCTCATCAGGATAAATCCTAAGTGGAAGTAGAAACCATGAGACAGCCTCACGTATCTATCAATAAAGCCAAAGTCTAAGAATTTCACGAACACAAACACAACAACCCATAGCAGCAAGTTCAAATCTATGCGCTTTGAGATTGCCTCAAGGGAAAGGTGAATCATCTTTATAAAGAATAGAGTACACAGAAACCAGTATACGGTATAGCCTTTAACTGGAATTAAGAACATGTCATGCATTGAAGTTAGACTGAAATTCTCGACGTTATCAGCCTCTAGCATGAGGTATTTGGGAAGCCAGTACAAGAACGAGAAATATATACATGGAAGATAAATATCTATAGCGTATTTCCGAAAGCAGCCTGACAGTTTCTGACCAGATGTGAAGTGTTCTTTCTTTGCGTGAACGTAACCTGCTATCATGAACATCAGCGGCATGTGAAAGCTGTAGATAAAGTCGCATAGATTCATCATACCCCTGAAAAACAGTCTGCTATGATCAAATCCTAAGATGACGTGCCCGATTACTACAAGAATGATTGCAAACCCTCTCAGTGCATCAGCAACAGAGTCCCTCCCTGAAGCCCTGAAGCCCTGAAGCCCTGAAGCCCTGAAGCCCTGAAGCCCTGAAGCCCTGAAGAAAATTATAGTGTTGTCATTGTTCATGTCAACAGCCTCCTGAATGATTTTGTGTGCGCAATAATAGCATATTCTTCACGGCGAGCACTACCAGCATCACGAACGCAAA
>JAFTBA010000368.1 GCA_017458545.1 Synergistaceae bacterium
GAATTATTCCTCCTTGAGTTTGCTTCTGACTTTTTCCTTCCACGCTGAATAAGTCAGTTCGGAAGTGTCCTGCTTAGTGCGTGAATGTCTTTTTACGGCGAATATCAGCCCCAAAACTGCGAGTACTGCTGCGATAATAACCGCTGTCCATATCATCATATTTACCACCTTCCGTCACCACGTATTACGCGGACTTCACCGGTCTCCAGATTCTTGACGGTTATCTCATAATTGGGGTCATGCCTCAAGCTATCAAGTGATGGCATGATTAGGTCATCCAAAAGGTCATCCAAAGGTATAATATTTTGACAGTGTCGTCGAACCTCAGACGCACTTACCTTAGACGCAAATATCCTCATAAAACATCAGCCTCCTCAATAAACATAAATCTTGTTGCCGACGTGTATATCATCAGCTATTCCTGTGCCGGTCAGCTCATAATCCCTCAAGGTAGCAAGATCCCTGAATGATATTTTATTGCTTGTCCTATTCACAGCCTGAATCAGCACAGCCTTAAGATCCTTTCTGCTCATAACTCCGCGTATAGTAGGACGCGAAATTATGTCCTCAATGATTACGCTAATCATTGCGGTTGCAAAAACGGTTGCTGTAGCAATAGCAAGCCCCTTCAACGCTAAAGGTATAAACCAGAACATCGCACTATCCCTCCACCACTAACGAGCCTTCCGTGCCGAGCACCCGTTCAAGTGCTGCGTCAAGCTCCTCATACTGCACAAGCATACTTGCCTTTGTCTTTGAGGTCTTCGCTTCCATGACCACCGCCGCAAGATACTGCTCATCTCCCAGCTCTACATCACCTAACTTGTCGCCGAACATCTCCGCAAATTTCTCGTCGTCCAGCTTGAGGACTAATGCTTTACCGCCCTTGTCCAGCAGCCTTTTCTGCCTGCCGAGCCACACTCTCAGCTCCGCAAACGTGAAATTCCTTGCGTAGACAATCTCACCGAAGCACGCCTCAAGGATCAGCCTGCGTTTTTCCTCCGGATTATCCTTCACAAGTTCGTAATGCTTATCAAGAATGCGCAAAATCTTGTCGATTAATACTGTTGTCAAAAATCGCCAGTCTGCCATCAACAACACTCCTATAGTTTATTTTGTTGGATAGCAACGGATTATACGTTATTTTTTTTTTCCAAGTTTCAGGACATAAATCACGAATCTTTGCACACAAAAAATCTCCCTCCCTGAGATTCCCAGAGAAGGAGATACTTTCTGCTAAGTATAGCTACACCGCCGCTGCAACGCTCACTTTCACAGCGTCTCCCATAGCCTCATCAATCACATGACCCCAAATCAATTCAGCGTCCTCGTCAGCCACTTCCTGAACCGCCGCAGCAGCTCCCGACATCTCCGCAAGCGCAATCTCCGGCCCGCTCGCAACACACACCAGCAATTTCTTCGCTCCCTTGAGATCCCTGACGGCCTCACGCGCTGCATCGCTGCACCTGTTTTCGCCTGACGCAGTCCCCTCACCGGCAGCAACATTCTCTGCGCCGTCAACTATTGCTTTCACGTCTTCAGGGTCGAGATTCACGAAGCCTGTGCTGGTCAAGAGGTCAGTGATAATTTTCTTGATGAGTTCTGCGTCTTTTTCCTGAGCGTTAAATGCTATTTCCTGTCCGTCAAATTTCAGTGTGTACTTCATGCCAAATATTCCTCCTGCAAATGAAATTTATGTTGTAAATCCATACTACACCACTGTATGATAATCCGCACACAAATTCACTCACATTCACAGACACAGAAATACATAAAGGAGTACGTAAATTTTGAGCGTCTACGTTTTCAGAATTAATTACGAAGACTACTATGATTTCATCAAGTCGGAGATACTCAGCGGCAGGCTTAGACAGGGCTGGGGCTGTGAAGGAACTGACCTTCTCAGTACAGACATTGAGGGTTTCAAAAATGCCGGAAAAACTACAGGACAATGGAACGAAACAGATGACTGGTTCATCAGAAGGCACAATATTTTATGGATCATGTGCGAAATGAGAACAGGTGACATTGTAGTAGTCCCTAAGCTGAATATGAGAGAAACAGGTTTCCATTCAGATTACTTCACAGTCTTCAAAGTTACTGATGAATATAGATTTGAGACTATATCAGTGCCGGTTTGGGACAATTTCAAGGAGTTCGGACATATCATAGGCGTGAATACTCTGGGGAGTTTCTCGTACTCTCTCGATGAACTTACCCGCATAATCAGCGCAAAATTCAAAGGTTATCAGCGTCCCGTGAACAGGGTATATTCCGAAGTCTTTATCAATGCTCTTGAAGAATTAATGTCCCGCGCAAAGAGAAATCCGGATTACGCTGAAGGCGAGGATAAATTGACGCTTGAGGCTCTAGCTTCTTCGGTCAGTTCTGCCAGAAAAGAAGTGCTGAAGAAAATTCTAGATACTGTGCATAATTGGCAGCCCGGACATCTTGAAGATGCGGTAACTCAGCTTTTCGTGAATAATGGTTTTCTGTTTGACCGCAGGCACATATACAATAAAGAGGGCGGAGATATAGACATATCATTTACGGTGAGACCTTCATACAGCCTGATGGGTGATATAGCTCTTTGTGCGTCTGAGCTGTTCCCTGTTTCTGAAGTCAGGGTGCAGACAAAGAAGAAAATCGGACTTGATGCTAATGATATTGATGGAGTACATCAGCTATTGAAATCAGAAGGCTATGATAAGGCTGTGAATATTGTCATAAACACTGCTGAGAAATTTAACGAAGAGACCAGAGAATACGCCGCAATGAATGGAATAATCCTGATAAGCGGTTTTGAATTTGCAGATATGCTCTTGAAATACGGGCTGGTATTTACGGACTAACTTTTACGGGGCTGCTTACTTTGCCCCAAACTTGATTCTTTCGCGCAGGTTCAGGACAATATCACACATTCCTATCACTATAAGCCACGGCCAGAAAAACGGAAACCCCAGCACCACACAAACCGCAATTTTTCCTCCGCGCCTCATCCTGAATCCGTCCATGATCCAGAAAATCACGGCCAAGCCCTCAATGAACATGAACGCATTCAC
>JAFTBA010000008.1 GCA_017458545.1 Synergistaceae bacterium
AATCAGCCTCAGTATTTGAGCGCAACGTTCGCGTCAATGGTCGTAACGAATATATTAATGGTCGTTGTCGCAATAGCTATCGCTAAAGTTTTCGCACAGATTCTCGCAGTGCCTTACTCGTATTTAGGGCCGATAATCATAATGCTTGCAATAATCGGTTCATACGCTACGAACATGAGCATTGCCGACGTTAAGATAATGGCTATCGCAGGAGTTATAGGGTTAATCATTTCAGCGTGCCATTTCAACAGCGCAGCGTTAATATTGGGATTAGTGCTCGGCGTAATCTGCGAGGGTAATTTCAGCAGAGCCTACACAATTTCAAGGGCTGACCTCATGAACATGTTTGCAAGACCTATAGCAGGTACGTTAATGGTCGTCAGCTTAGTGCTTTTAGTATGGCCGATACTGTCGCAGATTTTCAGGAAGAAAGAAGCATAACGCAAAAATTAAAACCGCCTCTCCGATTTTAACGGGGAGGCAGTTTTTTTTTGACAGGTTATTTTTTTTTGTGACTGAGAGTCTATTTGAACGACTGATAACCCATAAACAGCACAGTTCCCGACTCATTATCCCTCACGAAATAAAAGAACGGCCTGTCAGCATGAAACTCCGCAAACGGACGCTCTACAGGCACAGCTGTCCCCGTCAGCATTACCATCGCTGTAGCTGCAGCTGCCTCAGTCCTCTCCTCGTCAACATCTATAAACGTCTGATGCACTACTCCGTCTATTTTTAACGGCTCATCCTCCGTCATTCCGGAAAAATCAGCTCCGTTCCCGAATGCCCTCCTGATTCCAAGCTCTTTGAACACTTCACTGAGCTCATACCTTTTTTCCGTCCTGAACTTAGGCAGCTTGAGATCAACATCATACTTACTCATCGACCCCGTTAACCTCTTCAGCATTCCAAAGTCTAAACACTTCAGCACGTCAGTTTCTCCCTCAGCAGGAAGCATTAATACCATTGACAGACGATAACCCTCATACGGAAGCATTACGGCTTTCACACCGTCAATCTCTGCGTAATCAAAATCATTCCGCTGTCTCATCATAGCTGCTTCCCTGTAATCACCGCTGACAGTCCCGTCAACAAAAAATTTCTCATTCACTGTTGCCGATTTACTGAACTTCTTTTTCCACTGAGCGTTGAAATATACTGCGTTGGTCAAAATCATTCGCGTTTCGGGATCAAGCTGACGGATTAAACCGTTAATCCTCCCGTTAGTCTTCATGCTGACCCAGTCGTTAATCTCTTTCAAAGCATCGTCAGTATGCCCGGCAAAGTCAACAGCTTTAACCCTGCTGCCGTAATTCAGCCTCAGTATGTCAGTGAAATTTCTGCGGAGTTTAAGACCTTGCTTAACCCAGACTCTGTTTGCCGAAGATAAATATCCTTCCTTCTCAAGCTCCTTTGAAAGTTCACCCAGTGAGCCGTGAATATCCTGAGTTATTCGCAGTGAGGTCTCAATTTCCTGAGCGGTCAGACCTTTTGAACCTGCGTAAGCCATTCCGAACGCCGAGATAATGCTGAAAGGCGAGAAAAAGAAATTACCGCCGTCCGAATTTTTCATGATAATACGTGCTGCATTGAACGCGAAATTGTTGACGGCCTCCGAAGCGTATGAAGCCTCCGAAGCAAATGACGCTGACGTTAAAGCAAAGAACACCGCAGTAACCGTTAAAGCCCTGAAAATTTTTACTGTCATTTAATTGCACCTCCTGCGGAAATTATATCAGCATGTTGAGTTAAAGCTGTGAGGTAATGAGACCGACATAACATAGCGGAAGGTGAAGGGCTTGAAGTTTCAGGAGGTGTGCTATAATAACCTAGCAATGTTTGTTCAAACTAGCATTCTTTTTACGAGGAGGTATGATATTTAGAATGAAACATTGCGCTCATGGTAACTTCGGGACTTCGGTCAGTAACACCGAAAAAGTTTTTTCATACAAAAAAGGAGAATCGATAATTATGAAACGTGCAACAAATCGTAAGGGATTTACACTTGTTGAGCTGTTAATCGTCATCGTCGTAATCGGTATTCTCTCGGCCATGATGATGCTCTCCAGTACGGAAGCTGTTAATTCAGCTAAAGCAAGCAATGTTGTAAGCAATCTTCGCAACCTCAAGACGGCAGCATTGGCACTGTATGTTGACAAGCTCGATGACTTTGAAAGTAAGAAATTTACTGATAGCGGTCACTCGTTGACGATTGTCAATGTCGAAAATTATCTAAACAGTGGCCAAGAATTGACGGGTGGTTATACGTATGGTATTACGGCAGTTGCTCCCTCTGGTAACACCGAGGCGAAGATTTCTGATGCGGAATGGTATTTGTCTTGTAAGGTAACTGATTCAAGTGTCAGAGATAAACTTGCAGGACGCGCTAAGTCAGTCGGACTTCTAGCAGACGCAACGTCAGGAGCAAGTGAATATAAAAACGAAAACTCGAAAGATACAGTCTACTATAGGGTGCGTTAGTCTGAAGTCCTAAGACCAGAGATGATGTGAACCTCACAGCAGGCCACAACGAAACAATTACCCTCCGAGCAATCGGGGGGTATAATTTTTTTGTTGAGGGAGGGATTAATGTTGCAGACTGATTTGAATGAGCGTCTGACATGGAAGGAAATTGAGAAGCGATACCCTGATACATGGGTGGGACTGAATGACGTGAAGTTCGAGAATGATGACG
>JAFTBA010000058.1 GCA_017458545.1 Synergistaceae bacterium
CTGTTTCACGAACACCCGTTAATCTCGCAGGTATTACCCTCGTGTCGTTAAGCACAAGAACATCACCGCTCCTTAAATATTCGGTGATGTCCCTGAAATGCTTTTCTTCTGTCGAATTTTCTTTGACGTTCCAGACTAAGAGGCGCGATGAATCTCGTGGGTCTGCAGGAGTCTGGGCAATGTTTTCGGGCGGAAGCTCATAGTCATACGATGAGAGGTCATATAAATTTTCGTGTGATATTTTTTTCAGGCTTTTCACTTTATCTTCCTTACCGATGTGCCGGGATAATAATGCGCCAGTATTTTTTCAGCTGTATAACCTTTTTCGGCCATAGCCATTGCTCCCCATTGGGACATACCGACTCCATGACCCCAGCCCCTTCCGTAAAATATAAAATCACTGCCTGCCCTCTCAATCGAATAACCGTACTTGTTCTTGGGCTTTGAAGGTGCTGAAGATTTACCGCCTCCCCTTTTGAGGCCGACCTCGTAATACTGTTTGCGTTTATCGGGGTTAGTCAGCATGTCTACCAGTTCAGTTGTCGTGAAAATTCCTTCCGATGTCATTCTCGCAATACCCTGTGATTCCTCAAACGTTAAATCATTCGGTGAACCCTGTGATTTGCGTTCTGCAACTAATCCGCTGGGTGTTGCAGTGTCATTAGCGTTGAACGATCCGCCTGAAGGGGTGAACATTGTGCTTTTTATTTCGCGCGGACTTATTGCAGTTCTGAACTGGCTGGCTCTCATAGTTTGAGTACCGTTTGAACCTATGAACCTCATGTTAATTGCCCTGCCTCCGTCATCAACTTCCGACACTTGAACTTCAGAGACAGCACCTATGTCAGTACCTGTAACTTTTTTGACTGCGTTTTGTATTTTCTGTGCTGAGACTTTAGCGTTCCAGACTGAGACGGGTGATTTGTAGTTGACGATTTCGGGAACGCCCTTTAAGTACGGGAGCTGCTGACCCCAAACGTCAGATATATCAGCCGTATGTCCTCCGCTGTCAGAATGAAAGTACGTGAACGCCAATTCATTACCGTAAGTTAAAACTTCACCGATAGTGCTTGCAACTGCCTGATTAGTTTTAGGTGTTTCAGCTCCTGCGCCTTTGTATACCTGATCAGCGTCAGTGTCTACAACATCGTAGCCTTTATCGGCTCTGTTCATGCTCTGTTTGAGAACGTAAGTACGCGCACAGATTGCCTGAGTCCTGAGAGCTTCGCTGTGCCAGTTAGCACCTACCTCAGCAGGAAGAACACCGCATAAATACTCCTCGACATCAATAACGTTTAACAGTCCTGCACGCTGTGTAATCAGGAATGTACCTCTGTATGTTCTGCCCTTAAACTGAAGGAAACCCGATGATGTTATTCTCACGGGCATAGGGAACTGGTTGCCCATTATGGTAACGTAACCGTTTGACGCTGAAATTTCAGCTGTTTCACCTATGTTAGCGAGTCTTCCTTCAGCATCGGTCATGGCCATCATTCCCTGAGTTGTTGAGACCGAATAGCTGTTTGAATTTGCGAGCCTCACGTAAACATCACGCGCCTGCGCCTCAAACGGCCATGTTAAAACCGCAAGTATCATGACAAAAATTTTAGTTTTGATTTTAATCATCTCCAATTCAAAGCGAAAGACCCGCAACAGCAGCCGCTAAAGCATCGGCAGTGTCATCGGGTCTTGGTATGTCATCAAGCGAAAGAATATCCCTTACCGTTGTCTGAACAGTGAGCTTATCGGCTCTTCCGTTTCCGCATAAAGCTAACTTGATGTGATTAGGAGCAGGTTCGACAACGGGTAAATTATTCTGGGCTGCCAGTAACATTATTACGCCTCTTGCCTGATAGACATATTCGGCTGTGGTAGTGTTGCGCCCGAAAAACAGACGTTCAACCGATAAGAAGTCAGGATTGCTAGAGGTTATTTTTTCCTGAAGGTCTGTATATATTTTCAGGAGTCTTTCGGTGAAAGTCATTGACGGTGCAGTCTCAATACAGCCGTAATTCAATGCTCTGAGGCCGTATTCCGACTCGCTTACGGCTCCGTAACCCACCCGTGCCAAGCCGGGATCTATCCCCAGACATATGCGCAATTAATCGTCCTCTATCTGTGAAGCAATTTCGTCAGGTATCTCAAAGTTCGAGTAAACATTCTGAACGTCATCATGTTCTTCGAGAGCGTCAACAAGCCTTAAAACTTTCCTTGCAGCTTCAGGGTCTGAAACTTCAACAGGTGTCTTAGCTATCATTGAGACTTCGGCGTTATCGACAACATACTTTGCTTCTTCGAGAGCTTTCTGTAAAGTATCAAGGTCAGACGGCTCGCAGTAGAGAGTGAATCCCTCATCGTTAGCTTCCATGTCTGACATGCCCGAATCGAGTCCGAGTGTCATGAGTTCATCCTCATCAATATTTTTGCCTTTAACCTCAATGACACCTTTGCGGTCGAACATCCAAGCGACTGACCCTTCAGAACCCATCTGCCCTCCGTTGCGAGCGAGCAGGGCGCGAATTTCTGGGGTAGTACGGTTTCTGTTATCGGTCATAACGTTTACGAGAACTGCAATACCTGAAGGGCCTATGACTTCGT
This sequence comes from Synergistaceae bacterium, assembly GCA_017458545.1. Lineage (GTDB taxonomy): Bacteria > Synergistota > Synergistia > Synergistales > Aminobacteriaceae > JAFUXM01. The sequence goes on from JAFTBA010000058.1 coordinate 2,599, forward strand.
AAGTGAGTTCGTCATAAGTTATGTCGCCGAGTTCGCCAGTACCGCGTTTAATAGCGCGTGTGATGTTGTCGTTTGGAACGCTGACGGCTTTAGCGCGTTCGATAGCAGTTTTGAGGCGCATATTCATAGCGGGGTCACCGCCGCCGTCTTTAGCAGCGATGATAATGGCGCGTACTAATTTCTGGAAGAGGTTACCGCGTTTAGCGTCCTGAGCTGCTTTTCTGTGTTTAATGTTTGCCCATTTTGAATGTCCTGACAAGATAATCACTCCTGATTTGAATTTGGTCTGAAGATTGGAATCGGCTTGCGTTTATGTTCACTGCGTCTGCGCATAACGTCAATGCGTTGTTTAGCTGAAGGGTTATTGATTCTGCCTGACGCTAAATATTCATCGAGAACGTCATAAGTGAATCCCATATCGCCCTCATCGGTTTGTCCGTCAACGAGTCCTGCACTTGGAGCTTTAGTGATGATTTTTTCTGGAACGCCGAGAGATTTTGCCATAGCTCTAATGTCGCGTTTGAGGAAACTTGCGAGGGGCATTAAGTCTGAGCCTGAGTCGCCGTATTTAGTGAAGTAGCCTGTTTCGTATTCCGAACGGTTGCTTGTTCCGCAGACTAAGAGATGATTCTGCTGACCGAGTGCGTAGAGAGTAACCATTCTGAGTCTTGCTTTCATGTTAGACTGAACTAAGGGTGAAAGCTCAACGCCTATAGTGCTGCAAATTTCATCGAATGTTGCTGAGAGGTCAACACGTTTGAAACTGACATCGAGAGTCTCGGCAAGTAATTTAGCGTCAGCCTCATCATTCGGATTACTGTGACAGGGCATAATGACTCCCAAGATTCCCTCAGGGCCTAAAGCGTTTCGTGCTAAAGCTGCGAGTACAGATGAGTCGATACCGCCTGACAGGCCGAGAATGATTCCCGAAGCTCCTGCTTTAATGACTTGATCTGACAGCCAATTTTGACACTGAATGATAATATCGCGCAAGTGAAAGTTCCTTTCTTCTCTTCACTGGATAAAATATTCTGTAATTATACACTGCTTTGCGCATGACTGAATGTGTATTAGTTTCATGAAATGAATAATGAGACGGGAAATATAAATGCAAACAGAAACTTGCAAAAAAAAATATGTACAACAAACAAAGGGGTGTGTTATAATTCTAATTGAAATAAACAGATAATTTGCAACGGCCAAAATTATTGGCTACCCCTTTATTGTTATTGCTGATAATTATAGCATAACGATACAGAGCAGACACAAAAGGTTGGCCGTACGTTTTTATCTAAGATAATGAGTTAAATTTATTGGCCTGTTATAATAAATAACAGATCATACAGAAAAAACTGACTAAAGATATTACCAGAATCCAGTAACATCACTCCTTGTGTTACTGACTTGAAAAAACTTTTAAGTTCCATGAATTTTCCCTCCGAGCCAAAACTCAGAGGGGAAATTTTTATATTGACAGTTGCAATTTAGACATTAAAGGTTAAAATTAGTCAGCAAAAAATAAATATTGAGAAGGGAGATTAACGAAGATAATGCAGTACAAGGATTACTATAAAATTCTGGGAGTGTCCCGTGACGCAAAGACTGACGAAATCCGAAAGGCTTACAGGAAATTAGCGAAACAGTATCACCCCGACATTAACAAAGAAGCAGGAGCAGAAGAAAAATACAAGGAGATTAACGAGGCTTACGAGGTGCTAAAAGACCCCGATAAACGTCAGAAATATGACACACTCGGTTCAAACTGGCAGACAGGTCAGGATTTCACACCTCCTCCCGGGTGGCAGCATGTTGAGTTCGGCGGCAATATGGGAGGAATGGGAGGTTTCAGTGATTTCTTCCAGACGTTATTCGGGAATCAGGGCGGAGGTTTCGGGAACTTCGAGGATATTTTCTCAGGAGGATCAAGAGGTTATCATCACCCTGTTAAAAGAGACAGCGAAGCAAATTTAACGCTTACTCTCGAAGAAGCCGTTAAAGGCGGAAAATACAGCCTCAAAATCGGAGGCCGTACTCTCACTGTCAATATGCCCAAAGGAATCACAGATGGTTCACAGATTAAATTACCGGGAAAATCTGAGGGCGGAGGAGATATTTACGTAAACATTCACATAGCCCCCGATAAAAATTTCGAGGTTAACGGCCATGATTTAACGCGCGAAATTAAAGTACCTGTTTACGATGCAGTACTCGGTAAGGATTTGGAGGTCGCAACGCTTGATGGACAGGTAACCGTTAAAATGCCTCCCGGTATTCAGGACGGTCAGAAATTAAGACTCAGGGGTAAGGGAATGCCTAAGAGGGACGGAACTAACGGTGATTTGTTCGTGAGGGTAAAAATCGAAATCCCAAGACATTTAAGCGCAAAACAGAAAGAATTATGGCAGGAACTTTCAAGAATAAGTTAGTTTTTTTGCGGCAGGAGGAATATACATGTTGAGTATGAGAACGAGAATGATGTTGCTTGTAATTGCCGTAACTGTCGGTTTACTTGCGGCTTTCCTCGAACACAAAGGGGTTATAACTTTCAAAAACAGGAAAACGGATAACAGGTCAGTTTACGAAATCAGCAGCTATGAAGCGATGTTTGACATTAACATTTCTGAGGATCTTGCTGTGAACGGCGGTTTTATTGATACTGATACCCCTGACGGAAGAATTACCCTTAAAATCCCTGAAGGAACTAAGGAAG
>JAFTBA010000059.1 GCA_017458545.1 Synergistaceae bacterium
AATGAAGATATTGATGAGGTTAAGGCCGTATGTCTTGAGATAGCCGAATGCCTCAGTGCTAAAAAGTAATCTTGAGGTTTGAGAGTCCCGGTCTTAGAGATGAGGCCGGGACTCTTTTGTTTGAAGGTATTTCAGTAACACGGAGGCTTCGAGAGACTGCATATATTCGGCCATGAACTGCCAATCGGGATTGCCTGAGTCGTCAACAGGGAGCATGATTTGCTGTGCTTGCATTCGGGCATCGTTGAATTTATAGCCGTATGTGTACTTCTTTTTTTGTTGCAGTATCAATGTCTTAATGAAGAGATATATGTATTTGTTCCCTTCATGCCCTTTAAGGTGAAAGCGTTTTACATCATCTGAGAACAAAGCATTGTACGGGTGATAGAAATTTTCTACAACACTCCCGTTATAATTCACACCTAAAACATTTCTGTCCTCTGAAACATTAGAGTTTGATACGAAAGCTGTTATGCCATTGTTTGAATCTGACGCTCCTACAAAAGGAGTATCACCTGGTGTCATATCTTCCTTGCGAAGACGCTTACCAGGTAAAATTGTGAATATATCCCGAAGATAAAACGTCCGCCATTCACGCATGTAAAGACTAGGTAATTTACTGGGGGGGGGGGGGGGTATTTACCTAAAGCATAATTGACATACTCATCAATCATGGCCTGTTCACGCTGACGCATATAGCTCTCCATGAACTGCCAGTCGGGGAGTCCTTCATCATTAACAGGAAGCTGTATAATTTGTTTTTTAAGTCTTGTAGAATTTACAGTAAAAGCATAAGAGTACTTACCTTTATGTATTTTCAGACATCGTATGACAAATAACAGGGCTTGTTTTGATATAGGTACTTTAGGTGTCATTATGTTTACCTTAGTACCTGTATAAAACCCGTAATCTTGCACAAATGGTTCTGCTGTCTCATTACCTATTGTTATCACAGGGTGTTTACTGTTCAAATAATCTTCGGTGTAGTCTACAAAGCCGTCCAACCCATTATTACTTTCCTTGCGTGTAATATAAGGTGTTTTTCCTACTGACCTGTCTACTGTATTTCCGTCTATGGATTTCCCTATTTCGACTGTAAACAAATCTCCGACTGTAAACTTTTCCCACCTCCTGCCCTCAAGCGACAATCCCCCGTTCAGTCAAGTATGCGTTTCTTTCTTCCCGTCAAACAAATAACCCCTTCCGTGTGCTATCATTCCGAACTCAAACGTCAGGTAATCCGCGAGGCTGTCGGCAAAATCCTTCTCAGTAGGAATCTCATCGTTGTAGTAATAGAACGAGTGCAGCCATTCATCACCTGCTTCAACGGTCGTCTCAACCATAAACTTTGAAGGTGCGTCCTTGATTTTTCCGCGCCAGCAGTCAAGAAGGTATTGCTTCCTGTCCTTTGCGCGTTCGGTTTCAACAAGCCCCCTGTGCATTTTAACTTCCCAGCCGTCATCCTGAAAGTTTATGAACTTCACCTGCTTATCCGAAGGATGAGGCTCTCCTGCTGTGAACAATGCAATGCACGGTACTGTTCCGACACCGTAAAATGTATCTTTGTTGAGGCTTATTACTCCCTCTAACGTGTGGTGCTTCAGTATGTCGGCTTTAAGCTCGCGGTCATCTTTTGTCTTGCCTATCATCACTGACACGGGGACTATAACGGCTGCTCTTCCTCCGCTTAAAAGGCTGTCAAGAAGATGTGATATGAAATTAAGCTCGGAAAGATTTTTTGTTTCTTTCGTCTTTGCCTGAGAGTAAGGAGGGTTCATGAAACCGACTGTGATTCCGTGAAGCTGTATATCCTCAGTTTTTTTCGTGAGGAAATCCTCACAGGTTAAATTGCTCTGTCCGTCTCCCCTGAGAATCATATTCGTTGTGGCAATAGCGAACATATCATCACGTACTTCAATGCCGAAAATCTGTTGTTCCTTTATGTGCTTACGTTGTATGTCGTTTTCCGCAAGCTGTAACATCCTGTGCATACCCGCAACAAGAAAGCCTCCCGTACCACAGCAGGGGTCAAATATAACGTCATCTGCTTTAAGGTCTGTTAGGTCGCAGAACAGTTCAGTGATATGCGGAGGAGTCATTATTACTCCGAGTGTCTGACCGTCACCGCCCGAATATCTCACAAATTCACCGTAGAATCTGCCTAAGTAATCTTTAGGCGAGCTGCCGTTGCGTATAGCATTATAGATTTCGCGGTTAAGGTATTCGGCAAAAAATTTCAACGGGGTAACGCCGTCAGGATTCTTTCCGTCAAGCAGTTCGGAACGAATTGTGTTGAGTATCGGCCTGTTCTTGATGAGAGTGAATTGGTCTATTACTTTTTCGCGCTTAACTTCGGGCCTGACTTTTGCGCGCGTCAGGCTGTTCTCCAAATACCTGAACAGTAATGCTCCGTCAGTGTTATTTTCTACAGTGTCACCGCTTAACTGGTCAAGGCTGAAACCGTAATCCTGTTCGGTCAGTGCCAGAAGTATTGCAGAAACAACTAAGGGCTTTTCACTGTCACCTAACTGTCCGTAATTCCTAAGAGCCTCATTAAGCATCTTGGCCTTGTTGTTGAGTTCGTCATGTAATATTTCTTCGGACGGTTTTTCGTTGAGTACTGCCCTTCGGTAATAAGCGTCTATATTCTCAGGCGAAAAATTCCCGAACGTCTCAACATCTTCCAGTTCCCTAACCGTATCAGTCCCAACGAATAACGGCCTTAACGTATGGTGTTTCGAGTCTCCTGCGTTGCCGAACGCAAATATCTTAGTGAACGCTCCGTGAGCCAGTATTTTTTTTGCGTAAAACAATGCACCGTTAAGCGCGTAATTCTGAGTTGCCTTGACCGATAGCGATATACTCCCGTCATTATCCCTTAAACACAATTTATCCCTGTCGGCTTTGTTCTCGATGACAAGGACATAACCGTTTACGACAGCAATAAAGTCAGGCATACCCTTTTCGCCTGTCTGATTCTTTGAGGCTGTCGATAATGCTTCGTTTAATTTTGTAACGGAAGTATGCTGATATTCGGCGTTAATCCCTGCCTCTTTCAGCAGTCCGTGTATGTATATGTCGAAATTCGATTCGTGTGTGTCATTCATCTCAGTAAAAAAAAAACAGGCGGAGAATCCTCAGACCTCCGTCTGTCAAAAACCTTATGCAGGGTTATGCTTTCTTCTTTGCTGCAGGAAGGGCTTTCCTTGCGGGTGAGCTCTTCTTGGCGGTGCCCTCTTCTCCAATGTGGAACTGTGAGAGTGATTCGGTTATGCTCTCGACCAATCCTGTCTGGTCAACTGCTCCCTGTGCAGCTCTCTCAGCGATTAACGCTGTCTCGTCCATATCGTTCTTGATGCTCTCAAGGTGTTCGAGTATCTCTGTCGTTGCTTTCGTAACGTTATCGATTCCTGCGGCGATTTCATGGCTTGAAGCTGCCTGTTCCTGAGCGACTGCGGCAATGTTCTGAATCCTGTCGTTAGC
>JAFTBA010000060.1 GCA_017458545.1 Synergistaceae bacterium
CTGTAGCGTAATATTTTGTCGAGAGGCTCACCGTCTTTAAGCATGTCAGTTGCAACGCGTGTTCTGTCTTCATTGATGCCGTCTTGCCTTTGTGTGGCAAACTCATTCTTGAAAATTCTCGCTATCACATCTTTCATGGCTTCGTCCTCCTCTAATTCTTTGTCCAATTTCCTGTTGATACCTAAACATATCCTTATTACTGTACCGGCATTTGTTTTGACGTTTCCGTCCTTACTGGTTACTGCTTTTCCTGCGTAATTAAGAAATGTATCTTTCGTGCAGCCACTTGCGAGCAGTTTCAAACCTTCGTAGTCATCGGCAGGAAGTCTTGATGAAACTATGATTTGAACCTTCAGGTCGATTTTACCGCCAACTGTGTAAATACCGGGATGTCGTTCTTCGATTACATAGCCTCTTTCTTTAAGAGCCTTTATTAATTCTCTTGGGTATGAATGACGAACCAATGTCAGAGTTATATCATCTATAGGCAGTTCGTCAACTTTCCTGTTATAACCCTTGTATATGAAACTGTATGCAACTGCCTTATAAAAATCATCAATGGACAACCCGTCATCAGGAGATTTGTATTCAAACAAATTAACAGCCTCAAAAAATTCCCCTATCGGGTCAGTCAAAATTACTCCTGAATTTTTCTTGATGATTAGGAAATCCAATCGTATAGGGTCTTCGCCTAACTGAATCTCCTGTTCGTAAGTTACATCAGCGTGCATGAGATCGTATTCAACCTTCATCGCAGCGTAAAATCCGTAATGGAATCTGATTCGCCCTTCTTCCTGAGCCATACACTTCCCTCCTTGCAATACTAAGCAGATTATACAACGCTCAAAACAAAAAAATTCCTGCCTCCGTCAACAGGAAGCAGGAAAATTTTTCAGCCTTTACTTTCTCCTCATCAGCATCAGTATGCCGATTACCGCGAGTCCTGCGAGACCGCTAAATCCCGTTCCGCACCCTCCGCTTGAAGCACCAGAGACTCCGCCGTCCGAACCTGAACTGCCTTCGCTCCTGTAGACCACATCGGTCAGTGCATATTCCTCGCCGTTAATCTGAACAAGGAACCCTATACCGTCATCAAGGTAATCGGGGTTAATCCTGAAATGAACCGTATTGTCTTCGCCGGGAAAAACATGGTTATTTGCCCTCAGGAAAATCAATCCTATATCCTCATCGCTTAATTCCGATATGTCTTTACCTTTCGATTCGGGCTTTAACTTGTAGCCGATAAGTGTCAAATTAGGCATGACGGAGTCCCCGTCATTTGTCAGATTGATCTCAAAAGGGACAATGCCAGCTTTACTTTCAACACGCTCCCTGATTAAGTCCTCGATGGTTAAATCCCCGGACGCCGAAGCACTAATATTAGGCAGCTCATCATACTCAGCAGACTCAATCTCTCCTGACGATGATGTCTGAAGTTTCGACCTGTCAAATACAAGGTTTTCTGTGGTTGATACTCCGATACGGAAAAATCCCATGTTATTGCCGCCGTAATCTGTTATCTTACCGTTCTTGTCGCGCCTGTTCTCGTGAACCTCTTTAATCTTATTCTCAGGGTCAATATCCACAAACAGGTAATACAGACCGTCTTTAACATCAGGTGTCCATTCAAATTCAGCGTACTGCCTGTTGTTTCCGCTGCTCCAGCCAGGAAGTTTGGCGAAAGTGTAATCGCCTATCTTTGTGCGCTCCGTATTGTACTTGTTTGTCTTGGCATATGACAGCCTCACTTTGAAATTGTCAGCGTCAACAAAGCTCGCGTTGTACACAGGAACACGAATCTTATACCTCATACCGTTCAGCAGAAGATTATCAGTGTTAATGTCGTAGTCGGCAAGAATATACCTTATTCCTCTGGCCTTCATCGCTGTGGGGTCATTGTCGTTGCCCTCGAATACTGCCCTGTCCATATCAGTGCCTGACTTCTCAACGTGGTTGAACTTTTCGGGCAGAAGAAGCGACGGGTCAGGTCTCTTCGAATAAAGGCTGTCCTCTCCCCATAAAGCATCGTCCCTCTCAAAATAGTTCACGGCAAACCCTACATTCATCGCCCCCGTAACATCAAGAAACGGCGCAAATCGCATGTAGAATCTCGCGTTGCTGAACGCCTCAGGAATCTTAATCGAAAGCCCTTCCTGATTCGTTACAGTACGGGTGAATGATGAGGAACTGTCATGCGGAATATGCGCAAGATCCGAACCGAACAGCATATCTATTGCCGACAGAAATTTTGTTACAGCACCGGCCTTATTGACTTTTACTGTGCTGTCCTGACTCGTTACTTCACGGGTGAATATAATGCTTTCCTCAAAATTTGCACCGCGCCACTCTATCGGATTGTCTTCCCTGTATCTGTTGTTCGCCATGTAAGTACCGTCCTTATACCCTTCAATCTGATTAAGATTACTAGGGTACGAGAAAAGATTACCGATTTCATGATAAGGCTGGTAGTAAGAATCATTGATTCCTATGGCTGCTGTAGGGACATTCGGCTCACTCATCGCAAAAGTAATGTATAACCTCTCATCATTAACCTGAGACTTATCGAAACTTCCGCCGGAATCTTTCACCTGTCCGATTAACCAGTCAGGAGCAGGATATGTGAGAACAGGATAACGCCATATATACCGCTTTGAGCTGTTGGCATAAAGAGTGTCATAATAATTCGACTGGGCAGTTATCGACATGGTATAGCTTTGGGAATATTCGTTTGATTTCGAGGTTGTCGTATCAACGGTATCCTTCAGCTTGTCCCATACTTTGCCTACAAGGTCAATCTTCTTTCCTACGTCAGTGCTGCCTATAAGAGCCGATGTTATTCCCCTCACACCCTGAAATGTCTTTGAAGCTTTGCGCGTAAAGTCGCTGTCAAGAGCATATATTGTCTCGGCCCTTTTCGTCATGCCGTAAGTCAGGTTGCTTCTGTCCGAACTCGTTGAAGTGTTGTTGTAAGTTACTGCAGTATCAAGCCTCAGTGTGAAATTTCTCGGCTGTTTTGCCAGCGATTTACCGTCTGCAGTGAGATTGTCAACGTGATACGGAACAGCCTGAAGTATTGCAGTATAATCCAAGTCATGTTCAGAAACGATTTTCACAGGGGTGCCGA
>JAFTBA010000061.1 GCA_017458545.1 Synergistaceae bacterium
TAATGGAAATTGCAGCTTGGGACAGCGCAAAAGGCTGCGAACCTTTTAACGCTGCACTCGTCAAAAAAATGCTCAAAGAAAATAACCTTAACCCTGACTTTACTGCCGGTGAATTATTAAAAGCATGGGAAACTCAAAATTAAACCCTTAACAGCATCAGAATTTTACCGCTTTCCTTTCATGATAATTATACACACAAAAAACACCCTCTGAAATTTCAGAGAGTGTGTAGTATTTGCCATGCTGAATTATATTAATGCTCCCTGCCGTATGAGTTCCTTCCTCACAGCCTCAACATCTGCCTTACCTGTCTCACCCTGAACCGCAGCCGCTACTCCTGCGGCATGACCCGTAGCGAAACACGTTCCCATTACGCGCGAAGCTGCCATAGCCTGAGAGTCTGCACATACCAGTCTTCCCGAACCGTAGAGATTCTCGGTGTCAACGCTCTGAAGACACCCAAGCGGAATATCATAGTAGCTTGCACCCGGGACATCAAGGTACGTTGCTGCCTCATTGAGCGATGAATGTATTTCTGGTTTCCAGCCTCCGCGCGCAACTCCTTCTGGGGATTTACGGCGGTTCAATACGTCATCAGCCGTTAGCATATATCTTCCTGCGAGTCTCCTCGTCTCACGGAAACCTATTGACGGTCCTATCATTGTCAGTTCTGCCCTCTCCATTCCGGGCATGAAACGCCTGAATGCCTCCAGGTAATACAGTGCCTGTCCCCTCGTGAACTTCTCCATTCTCGTTAGTTCCTCAGCATTAAGCCCTTCAGGTATTACGCTCGGCAGTAACACTATTACCTCCTGCGAGCCCGTCATCTTCAGGATAAATCCCCTTTCGCGCGTGAGATTCGGAATACCTGCGTCCTTTCCTGCTTTAACCGCCCGTTCAACAGCTGAAGGTGTCATATCTTTTGACGTGTCTACACCGCATAACCTGAACGGCAGCGTTGCCGTCATAACCTGACCGCGTTCATCGCCCCAGAGAGTTTTAGCTCCGGCCATGTGTGCAACGTTAGCATCACCGGTAGCGTCAACAAATACTTTTGCGTGAACGGTGAATCTTCCTTCATCGTCCTGACATGTTACGGACCTGATGATATTACCCTCGCGCTTAACGTCAATGATATTTGTGTGAAGAAAATATCTCACGTTATTTTTGTCGAGAAGGTTATCTAGTGCTACTTTCATGTATTCGGGTTTGAACTGTATATTTTTGTTGCCTGCCGCTGAAATTATTGTTTCAGTTGAATTAGGCGAGAGCCTGTGCATTTCCTCAAGCACTAAATCGCATACGCCCGCAACACATTTGACGGGGTTATCTCCGCATGTATACACTGCACATAATGCTCCTACTCCTGCGTTAGTACCTTCACCGCCCAAATATGCACTGCGTTCAACAAGGAGTACGTTAGCACCTGCCTGAGACGCTCCGACAGCCGCAGAGACTCCGGAAGTCCCTCCTCCTGCGACTAGTACATCAACAAAATATTCACCCTGCATTACTTTCCCCTCCTTAAAAATCTAATCCCTAATCCCTATACCCTATTATTTAACGCCCTATGATTAATTCACCGAGAGGATAACCCACATACGTAAGCACTAATATCGCCATCACTGCGAATATTCCGCCCCATATGAACATATCCTTAGCTGTTGTCCAGCCTGAGCCTATAGCTACTGTGTTAATTGTTGACTGGCCTGCAGGTGTCATGTTGCAGACGGCAGCCGAAAATCCTACCATTGCGAGAACGGCACCGACACTTACAGTTCCTGCAGGCATGGCCGTTAAGACTGAGAGGGCTACTGCGCTTACTACTGTAGTTGTAACTATGTTTGACGAGAAATTTGTCTCAAGTATTGCCCATGTCATGAAGAACATTATCATTGCCGTTAATGACATGTTAGCCGTTAGAGGCTGTAACGTTGTTGTGAGCCATTCGGAGATTCCAACGTCCTTATTAGTGAGACATGCACCCAGCCATGTTGCAGCACCTGTCATGAGAATTGAGCCCCATAATATTCCTTTTGATGTTACTTCGCGGAAATTCATTATGCGTTCGCCCTTGTCCTTGAGAATGAAGAGGATTATGCAGCCCAGTAACGGAGGCATAGCTGTTGTGTAACTGTTAATGGTCTTGTAGAGATCGGGCAGTGTTCCGCGAATCAAGCTCGGACCTACCCAGAGGAGTACGACAAGCCCCATAGTTCCGAGAATTATCTTCTCTCTTCTGTCAGCAGGGGGTACAGTTCCTCGAAGTGCCATAGCTTTTGCAGGGTCAATGTCTTTGATGTCATCGGGTCTGTAGAACAGTCTGAACACCAGAATCAGCAGCACTATAAGCAGCAGGCCCGTAGGTATTCCGAATGCCATAAACTGAAACTGGTTAATATCATGGCCTGTTGCAGCTGCGTAATAGCCTATAGCCATTGTCGGCCATACATGTCCTATTGCTGTCATGCCTGACGAAAGACTGATACATATTGCAGTACCCATCATTATCATGTTGCCTGTTTTGCCGCCTTTTTTGACTTCGAGAACAGCGAATATATCCTCAAGGAAAGGCATGAATGCAACGAATAATACTGACGGTGAAATGAACAGTCCCATGAAAGTTACTGCCGCGAAAAGGAAGCATACGAAATGCCATGCACCTCTTCTTGCGATAGCGTTAGTGATGAAAGCGATTGTGCATCTTCTGACGAAATTAGTTTTCGAGAGGGGGTAAACGAGTGCGAACGTAAACAGTAAGAAAGCTACCGTTGAATTTCCGAAAGCACCTGCGAAAGTTTTACCGAACCCGAAAACAGGAAGGAATCCCAGCGCAAGCAAAGTAATCATACTGGGCCAGTCAATCGAAATTGTGATCCACATTAACAGTGAACCGAAGAATACACCGAGAACTCCCCAAGCGTTAGGGTTAAGCCCCCACATTTCGGGCATAAACCGCGAACCGATTATCAGTACAAGCGAAAGGACAAGAAAAAAATTATCTTTCTTCATGAGAATATAACGCTCCTTTATGTTTTAATATAAAAACTTCGGGTGAGGCTATTGTATAATCAAGTCATCAGAAAGAAAAATACAAGTTTTTTATGAAGTCTATAAAATTTTTTTGACAGGGGATTTTTTCGAATGAGAATGTCTCATCTCCGTTACTTTCTCGAAATTTCACGCACTAAAAATATTTCAATGGCCGCTAAAAATCTTCACGTTTCACAGCCTTCATTGTCATACGCCGTTAAAACTATTGAGGACGAGATAGGAGTCCCGTTATTGTTCCGTCATTCACACACAATATCGCTGACTGACGCAGGAGAAAATTTCGCAGCACATGCAAAGAGAATAATCGACTCTGCTGATAACCTCGCTGAAATAATGAAGTCTTTTGCTAAACTCAAGGCAGGTACTTTGAGATTAGGCATTCTGTGGATAGGGGGTTACATGGAGATTCTGACTATGCTGAACGGATTCCGTTCGCGTTATCCTGATGTGAAGTACGAGCTTTCTTTTGACGGGAGCGATGTATTGCTTCAGGGATTGAGCGACAGAAAATTTCACGGTGTTTTCGTCGTAAGCTCACCTTTATTTCTTGAGGAGAGGAAGGAATTTTACAGCGTCCGAATCAGCACTGAGGAATACAAATTAATCGTCCCTCAAAATTCAAAGCTCTTCACGAAATCAGAAGTAACAGTAAGCGATTTGGCACACGAAACCATAATTATGCCTTCCGAAAAAACTTTGCTTTACCGCCAGTTGTCATTGATGTTTCA
>JAFTBA010000062.1 GCA_017458545.1 Synergistaceae bacterium
GGCGTTGACAATATCTGCTTGAATATTGCTGCACCGAGTTCAGGCGGCAAATTTGTTATGCTGGGTTTTACGTACCTTATTGTATCGCTCATTCTTCTACACCTCAATTTTCTTTGTGGAATTTGGTTTGATAAATTTTTTGAATTATAGCATCTCTTATCTGCAGCTTACTGCACATAACGAACAGAATTAAAATTCGTAGTCGCTGAACGCGGCAGGATCAAGTGATTTTATTTCGACAACTTCGCGGATATTGACACAGAAATTATGCACTATCATCAGGCGCGCTAATATCCTTCCGTCAATCAGTATTATGTGTTTCTGTTTCGCGTAATCCTGTGCCGGCTTCGAAAAGTTAGCGTTTGTTACCAGGAGTCCGCGTCCTGCTTTGCGCTCAACTGCATCGCCGAAACTCTGCATGTTCCAGCTAGTGATGATACTTCCCTTTTCGAGCTTGCGAGTCTGAATATAAATAGGCTTATAGCCAGGCCTGTCCTCAATGATTATTCCCTGAATCGCTCCTGCACTTATACGGCGTTTGGCGTTCTTGAAGACCTCATAACCCATTCGCAACAGTAAATCCGTAACAAGCTGCTCAAAACCTGCGGGGGATAAATTATTCACCCTCGCAAGAATTTGAGACACTAGGTTTTCGTAATCGGAAGTCTCTTCGCTATTCACATTGAAATTCAGTTTTGATTGCTCGTTCATCTTTATACGCCGTCAAAAATTTGATGTTATTATAATAGATTACTTACCGCCGTTAAAGTATAACGATTCAGCTTTGAGATGTCTTATAAGTGAACGGCAGTCCCGAAAAAACTTCCGTAACCTCGTCAGCACTCTCAGCAATCTTAACCGTCAGTTCAGCAAGGCACTTCACATATTCCTCAGTCAATCCCTCATAACTCACTCCGTCACAAAATATATCGTCCGACACAATCACTACTTCCCTCACACGTTCACCCAGTTCACTCAATTCACTCAGTATCTTCTCAACAACATCTCCGCAAGGTCTCACACCGTCAGCACAAAACATTTCATTCGCAGTCCAAGCCGTTAAACTCTCAATCAGTACCGCTGAACCTTCCGGGAAATCCTCAGCCTTTAATCCGTTACCGCATTCAACAGTCATAAAACCTTTACAGCTTCGCATAGCCTGATGACGTTTAACCCTCTCTCTCATTTCATCATCTTCAATCCTAGACATGGCCGCGTAAATCTTAGGCAATCCCTTCAAACTTTCAAGCCTCGTTTCTGCGTAACTGCTCTTTCCGCTCCTCGCCGTTCCTAAAATTAATATCATCATGTCTGTTATAATAACCTAAAAATTCTTTCTTCAGGACTATTTTTAATTGATGAAACTTAAAACTTTTATTTTTTTCGCGCTTTTCTCGTTCTTTACATCAACCGCTCTCGCTGAGCCGTCAATAATTTGCAGCATGTACCCGGTTTACGATTTCACCCGACAAATCACAGGCACGCTCGCTAACGTCAAACTCTTAATCCGCCCGGGCGTTGAACCTCATGATTACGAGCCGACCCCTAGAGACGTTAAAGCTCTCAATGACGCTGACATGTTCGTGTTCACAGGCAAAGTAATGGAGACTTGGGCAGAAGAAATCTCACATTCGTTGAACAGCACTAAAACCGTTGACGCTTCACACGGAATTACACTCACCGATAATGACCCCCATATTTGGCTCGACTTATCGCTAGCTCAGAAAATGACGCTTAACATTCTCGAAGGTCTCTGTGAAATTGACCCCGATAATTCACAGGCTTACAGGTCAAACGCTCAAACGTTCAACAAAAAATTACAGGCACTCGATGAAATGTTCAATGCTCTCAGAAAAGATAAAGCATTAGTTTTTGCAGGTGAGTTCTCGGCAGGTTATTTCGTGAAACGTTACGGGTTCAGCTACGTCAGTGCTTATGACGGTGAAAATGAACCCTCAGTAAAACAAATGGCTCAAATCCTCAAGTACATACGCGAACATAAAATACATTATATTTTTGCCGACACAGGCGGAATCTCTCAGGTTACACGTTCAATAAGCACTCAAACAGGTGCAAAGATACTCACGTTCGGAACAGGTCATAATGTGCCTGACCTTTCGATGACGTTCATTGATATTATGAACGATAATTACAGGAATATTTCAGAGGCGTTGAATGACTGAACGCTTAAAACTCACCGATGCAGTCATAAAATACGGCGATATTCCAATCGTCAACGGCGTTTCATTAACAGTCAATGCAGGCGAAATGATATTCATTACAGGTGCTAACGGTTCAGGAAAATCAACACTCACTAAAGGAATCGCAGGTCTTCTCCCGTTATCATCCGGAACTGTCGAACGTACACCGCTAATGTCTTACGTCCCTCAATATGAGGAAGCTGACAGGGATTTTCCTGCGAGGGTAAGCGAGATAGTTTTAACGGGTACTCAGAGACCGTATAAATTATTCACTTCACGTTCAGACCGTAAGAACGCTTTTGACGCTATGAAAGCACTAGGAATTGACGGGCTTGCTGACAAACAGATTAAGACTCTCTCAGGCGGTCAGTTAAGACGGGTATTTTTAGCGCGAGCAATTTGCGGTAAACCTGAACTGTTACTGCTCGATGAACCCTGCGCAGGACTCGACGCTCAATCACATGAGGAGTTGTTCGCAATAATTAGGGGCTTGCTTGCTGACGGGTGCGCCGTTGTAATGGTTACTCATGACATATCGGACATTGACCTAATATCGGAAGGACGTTCAATCAGAATCTCAGGAGGCCGAATTGCAGGTTATGAATGACATCATCGAAATCTTCACATATCCTTTTGTTTACAGGGCGTTAATTGCAGGGTCATTAATTTCAGTATGCGCGTCAGTACTAGGAGTAATCTTAGTGTTGAAACACTACTCGTTAATCGGTCACGGACTCTCAGAAATAGGCTTTGCTTCGCTCTCATTATCATCAGCATTAAACCTACCTGCTATGTACGTTGCAGCCCCTTCAGTATTCGCGTCTTCATTCGTGATAATGTTCGTCAGCCGTAAGTACAGAACAGCAGGTGATATTGCAATAGCAGCAGCATCATCGTCAGCGTTGGCACTGGGTATAGCAATATCATCATTATCAGGCAAAACTTCTAACATGAACTCGTATTTGTTCGGGAGCGTTCTTGCTGTTGACGAGGTTGATTTGGTTACGGCTGTTATTCTTTCGGTGATAGTGATTGTAACTTTTATTGTGCTGTACAACAGGCTGTTCCTGATAACATACAATGAAGATTACGCGCGTTCGCTAGGGATTAACACGGCGTTGTACCAGATGATAATCTCAGTTTTAACGGCACTGGTTGTTGTGATGGGAATGAAAATGACAGGGACGTTATTAATTTCAGGGGTTATAATTCTTCCTGCTGTAACAGCTAAGATAATAGCGTCAGGTTTCAAGTCATTAGTGATAATTTCGGGAGTAATATCATTCATTGCATTTATCGGGGGATTAACGTTGTCATTTGTCTTCAACATACCTGCCGGTGCAGGAGTAATTTTGATGAACACGGCGGTATTAATACTTGTGAGATTGGCGGTGAGAAAGAGAAAATGACGGGTAAAGGACACAGATTATCGACATTTGCGTTTGTGCTTGGAGCAACAGGTTCACCGCTTGCCGCAACATTCAGTTTGTTAGGGAGTACGTTTCCCGATTCATCAGAGTATTTGATTTTCGGGAAAAGGCGCAACAGGTATCACAGACGTTATACACATTGGTTTATCCCGTGGCTTGTAATGGCGTATGTATGCTTTGCGCGTTCAGGGTGGATAGTTCCGAGATTATCGGTGTTGGTTGACGGCAGGAACGCTCACCTTGATGTTTGGTCGTGCGCAGGGTTCTGGCTTATGGGATGCGTACTGCATATACTCGAAGATGCCTGGTGCGGAACTGTTCCGTTCCTCCTGCCCTGGAAAAGGAGCGTGGGTATGCACGTGTTTCACATGGCCAAGAAAATCGGCGAAATGAGCAGGGGTGAGAAGAATTTTGTGTTCTGCTGCGTGGGGATTTCACTCATTGCGTTTATGGTCAGGACGTTCACTGTAAACAGTTTCATTGAGTTCTGTATTAACATTTGGAGAAATATATAAGGACTTTGCATAACCGTAAACTAAATGAAACCAATCTCAACATAAAGTGATTTCAAACAACAAAAAAGCCTCCCTCAAATTCTGGGAGGCATTTTCATTTTCATTCCTCAGTAGTCAATCTTGAACTTCAGTATTTCACCTGTTACCGCGTCAACATCAATATCATATTCATCTCTGCCCGACACAGCCTCAATCGACCACACAGGTCTGAAATCAGAAGGACTCCTATAATAGTCGTCCTCGTCCTCAAGGTCAACGTCCTTAATCCTAACATGGCTTCCGCCTATTCTGTCGCGCGCAATCCTCACTGCCTCTTCTGACGAAATCAGCCTCATATTACGTCTTGCAGCCTCCTCACGAATATAATGCTCTTCGCGGTGATCTGCGAGCGAAATCCCTGCAAGCGACAACGTCATCACTGCAACCAGAAAAACACATAATGCTCTCTTCATTAAATTCATCCCTCCTAAAAATTTGCCCTCCGTTTTTCGGGAGAGCTTTATTATATCTTAGTACACAAATTCTTTCATGTACTCAGGATTTGAATCAGGGTAATCTGTCCTGTTATGAGTTCCGCGACTCTCCTTGCGGTTCAATGCTGCCTCTGCTATAAGTTTCACCGCTAACGCTGTCTGTTGAGTCAAATCATCTCCTTCAGACTCAGAAAGAATCTCTGCAGTCCGTTCAACAGCTTCAGTCAAATCTTTACCGTTCCTGTAAACCCCAAGCGCATGGCCTGCAATCTTCCTCAGTTCATCAAGGTATTTACCCCTCACAGAATCATCGCGCTTAAATTCAACAGGACGTTCGGAAATTTCACGGTCAAGTTCGCCGGTCCTCATTATCCCTTCAGCACACAGCAATCCCGACATAGTCGCCTGACTCGCTGCGTTACCTGCACACCTGCACGCTCCGTGAATACCTCCGCATGCTTCGCCTACTGCGTACAGCCCTTTAACATCAGACTCGTAATTCCTGTCAACCCTTATTCCTCCGCTGAAACTGTGAGGCATAGGCCCTACCTCTAACAGCTCTTTGTTAGGATCACAGCCGTTATTCATCAGCCTGTCATAGAACCACGGATATGCCTTGAGAACTTTAACGTCAATATGCCTCAGGTCTACCCAGACTCCTCCGTGAGGATTACCCTTGCCCTTCGCAACCTGTTTCCAGATTTCGTGATTGATTAACGACTTAGGCGCACCTGCTTCACCCTGCGGCCTCACTCCCAACAGGAATCTTTCTCCGTCAGCATTAAGCAGATAACCCCCTTCACCCAGCATTGCAGTCGGACAAGGTTCACCTACTGCTCCAGAAGGACTCATCATTACCATAGGCTCAAACTCTATAAACTCAATATCAACAAGTTTAGCCCCTGCATTCTTAGCCATTCCCAAAGTGTTGCCCTTAACATCATCGGGATATGTTGACGTTCCGAGAAGATTTCCTACTCCTCCCCATGACGCTACTACAACAGGTGCGTAAACGTTATACGGTTCACCGCCCTCATCAATTACAGTGAAACCTTCTATCTTGCCGTCAGCACCTTTCAACAGGTTGACGACAACGCTGTGATTATGGAACTCAATCCCTGCTTCTTCGAGTCTCTTCAGCATTACGCGCTCAATCTCAACTCCGATTAAATTCGTCGTCTGACATAATGAACGCGGATATTTATGCCCCGAAACATGACGCAGTTTTATTGAACCGTCCTCATTATGCGCAAATTCAACTCCCCATCTGCAAAGCAGTTCATAACCCCTCAGAGTATTCGCTGCCATTTCGTTGACGAGTTCTTTGTTGCCGATGTCGTAACCTGCAGCTAACATATCCTTCGCATACTGTTCGGGAGTATCGCCGTAAGGGTTTTCGGGAAGCACAAAGTTTATAGCCGCTATATACGGTGTACCTCCGAGTCCGTCAGCGTAAATCGCTATGTCCTTCACTCCTTCTTCGTGAAGACGTGCTGCCGTTGCTAATGCTGCGAGTCCGCTCCCTGCTATTGCAACTTTATGATGTCTGCTCATGCCGTTGCAGCTCCTTTCGCTGTACCGCGCGAGCTGATGAAGAGGACTGCAATTCCTATTACTGCGCCGATAATCGAACTTATCATCTCAGGAGCGATTAAGCTCAACGCTGCAGCAAACAGTAATACACGTTCAACAATATTAAGATTCCTCTTGTAGAACCCTGCTACCATTATCGCAAGGAAATATGTACCTAATGCAAGCTGTACCGTTGCAATAACAATCTCCTGCACTGAGCCTTTGAGGAGTAACGGAGGGTTATAGACGAACACAAACGGCACTAAGAACCCGACCATTGCAAACGTAAAGCCTTTGAGTCCCGTTTTCATTGCATCGCCTCCTGCTATACCTGCTGCAGTGTATGAAGCTACGCATACGGGCGGAGTAATCTGAGCCATTATGCCGTAGTAAAAAACAAACATGTTAGCGCAGAGGTTAGCGGTTGAAGGTTCGAGTCCTGTCTGCAAAAGTATAGGCTGAATACAAGGTACGAACAGAATCACTCCGACAAGATACGCAGCTACCGTAGGCAATGCCATTCCGAGAATCATGCACCCTACCATAGCAATGCACATAGCGAGGAACAGATAGCTGGTTCCCAGTGAACGTATCAGGACTGAAAGATTCGTTGCGAGTGAAGTCTGCTGGGTTACAACGTTAATGATGATACCGCACGCTGCCGTAGGGATTGCTATTGCAGCAGCCTGTTTAGCTCCGTCAACACAGCAGTCCCATAACTGTTTGAGGTTGAGGAAGTCGGGTTTGTTGACGAAATAGTTTATGACATCGCAGACTAAGCATGAGAATATACCGACCATACCGGCACGCATTAACGAGTAACCGCGAATTATCCATACTACAAGCAATATAGCAGGCAAAAGAAGATAAAGCCTTCCCATTATGGGACGGTCAACACGTATCGAAGCATCAGCGGTTGAGTCAAGGTTAGCAGCGCGCTTGGCCGCAATTTTGTCGACAAGCACAAACACGGCAAAGTAATACGCTACCGCAGGGATAATAGCACTTGCTGCTATCGACATGTAATTAACGCCTAACATCTCGGCCATGATGAACGCACCGACTCCCATTATAGGGGGCATAATCTGGCCTCCTGTTGAAGCTACTGCCTCAACAGCTCCTGCCTCTTCAGGTTCGTAGCCTATCTTTTTCATCATGGGGATAGTCATTACTCCGGTAGTAGCTACGTTAGCGACTGCAGACCCCGAAATCATACCCATCAGTCCAGATGAAAGAACAGCAGCTTTAGCCGGGCCTCCCGAAGATTTGTTCGAGAGTTTCATGCCCATATCAATCAAAAGCTGACCGCCTCCTATTGTCGAGAAGAACGCTCCGAACACAATGAAGTAGAACAATGTATTTGCGCTCGTCAGCAAAGGAGTTCCGAACACACCGCTCTCAGTCATGGTCATTCCCGAAGTGAACTCCTCAATGAACTGTTCAAAGGGTTTGGCGTTGGTGTGGAGTATGCCGGGTAAATAGGGCGATACCCATGCGAAAATAATAAACGCCGTTATGAATCCTGCGAGTATTCCGCCGAGAGTCCTATAGACCGCAACAAGAAGCAATAGAATCGCTACTATCATTGCAGCGTGGTCAATCGTCATTACCTCATCGACACCTAAAACGTAATCGTTAAGTCTTGGGAACTGAGTCAGAATATACCAGAGCATATAGCCTATACCTGCGAAAGCAAGAATATCAATCCAATTCCACCATGAATGTTTATTTAGCAGTGCAGGGTCAGGAGTTGTCCCTGAGATTTCCGCAGCCTTTTTGATTTTCTTTCTGTAACCGTGATCCGCAGGGTAGTAAATGAATACCAATGTCAATGCAAAAATTAAGTGTACAGGACTCTGAAGCATAGGTGCAAACTGTTTCACCAATGCTATATACATCTGGAAAGCAAAGAATGCTACAGTAACAATTACTGCTGCTACAGTACGTAAATCCATAACTGAAAATTCATCTCCTTTTAGTTTAGGGGTTTAGGGTTTAGCTTATCCCCTGCTCCCTATCCCCTATTCCCTAGTTCATATAATTACCGCCGTTAATATTAATGCTCTCGCCCGTTATGAATCCTGAAAGGTCTGATGCTAAGAACACTGCAAGTTCCGCAATATCCTCAGCTTTTCCGAGTCGTCTCATCGGAATATTACCGAGAACTTTCTCGCGGTATTCATTCGTCCATTGAAGCGACATATCCGTTTCAACCGGTCCGGGACATATAGAGTTGACACGTATACCGTCAGGAGCAAATTCACCTGCTAAGTTTCTGGTTAAAGCGTCAATACCTCCCTTTGAAGCCCCGTAACATAACGAGGCATTTCCGTGAGCTGTTTTAGCGGCTCGTGAAGACATATTGATAATGCTTCCCGAATGACGTTCAAGCATGAAAGGAATAACGCATTTACACGCATAGAAAGTACCCGTGAGATTAGTGCGTATAACTCTGTCCCATTCATCGGGCTCAAGTTCGAGAAATTTCGTGCGTGTGTTAATACCTGCGTTATTCACGAGAATATCAATTTTGCCGAACTCGGACATACATTTTTCAGCGAGTCTCTGCGATGTTGAAAGCTCACCTATATCACCTGCAACAAATTTGCAGCCTAATTCATCGGCCAAAGGCGCAAGAGTTTTCTCCGATGTTCCGTGAATAACGAGGCTCACCCCGTTATCGGCAAAAGCCTTTGCGATAGCCCTGCCTATTCCCCGTGATGAGCCTGTAATTACTGCCGACTTACCTTCAAGCAGTTTCATTGACTGTTATTTGAACTCGTCGAAA
>JAFTBA010000063.1 GCA_017458545.1 Synergistaceae bacterium
GGTACTGCTTTTTGGATGTCGGTGGGGTTCTCAGCGTTTGCGCTGGTGGTTGAAACTCTGCTCTTTGCAGGAATAGCTTGGCGCGGTAACAAAGGCAAAAATATCCCCGTAAGTTTCTCGAAAGCTATACTCGGAGGAGTATATTTCCTTTTCGTCATAGTCGTTTCAATCTGGAACGCTTATGCCGAATGGAGTTTTACTCATTACCTGCTCGTTCATGTCGGAGGGCTTGCTCTGTTCTTAGTGCCTATGGGATTAATCAATATGGCAGAGCTTAAACTCTCAAGTTCAGAAACTAAACAGCAGGCCGAAGGAAGATTAAACCTTTCGACAATGGCCTCAACAATAGGATACATTGCTGATGACATGAAGAAAGCAGGAATGTCTCAGGAAGTTACAGCGCAGGTAATCAGGCTTTCGGAGGCGGTCAGGTATTCAGACCCTACCCCTGCAAGCGGAAAATTAGAGCGTTCGTTAGAGAGTGCTGTTGACGGTTTGAAGGACGCTGTTAAGTCGGGAGATGTTCAGCTTGTCAGCAACGCTTGTGTTACGGCTGAACGCGCTTTGAAGGAACGTAACGAGTACGTTAAAAACGCAAAGTGAGATAACATAACAAAAAGCCCCCTGCTCAAAACGGGGGGCAATTTTTTAACCGGCAGCAGGAACGGGTACAGTTATTTTTGTTTTAGTTTCGTTCCTGTCGGGATTGTTCCATTCACGAGGCGATTTTACTTTCGTCATTATGAGGATACAATCATCGTCTTCAACACCTTCAGCGGTGTAATCAGTAAGTTCATCGGGTTCCGCAACAGGCGTTACATCAATGTCATCCTCAGTGTCATTCAGAATTTGGAGGACGCTGGCACCTGTAGCTATCCGTTTGCCCTTAACGAATGAAGTAAACAGGCATCTGTGACCGTCAATCCAATACAACGGGCCTTTACCCGGAGTGCTGAATAATTTTTTGCCCTTCATGTCACAAACAACAAGCATACTGAGTTTATTCTGAGATGATTTTAACTCAACGATGAATACCTCTTCCTCGTCAGGCATAAAAACGTTAACGCACTCTTCACCATCAGCAACAGGCAGAAAAAAAGGCGTTTTATCGGGCATGTACGGGTTGAATATCCAGACTGACGGCTCAGGTGTATTAACCTGCATCCATCTGAAAACAGTGCGGTCAACTTCAGGAAGGTCTACAGTGTCGCAGACTTTAGTACCTCTGAAGAAAACCGACTGACCGTCCTTGTCCATGCTGTAGCGTTCCGAAGGCGCAGGGAACGCAGCACCGGTAACAACAAACAGGCACAATACTGAAAGAACGAGTGTTAATTTTTTCATGTGATTAAATCTCCTTTTACGTGTTAAATTTTAGGTGCAAACATGTTGAGTTTTATCATCTTGTTGACTTCTGACTGTAGGTATGCTGCTCCGAACAGTATAAGCAGAACGTTAGACGCAGCGACAATCTGAACGGCGGTATTTTTACCGACAAAATTTGAGGCGTATTCCTGAAGAATTTTTTTGACGGTGAATGCTGCCCATACCGATACCAGTATCACCAGACTTAGCAGAACGTTAAACACTGTTTCGGCGTTCTCCTCGCTTAAACCGTACTCAGTGATTGTGTCAGGCTGTACCATGAAGAACACAACGCTCAACAGCGCAAATATCCCGGTAAGCCATGCAGGTAATTTTGTCTGAGTATCCAGTGAATTGAGCGGTTTCATTCTGATTGCGTACCAGTAAACAGAATATAACCCTGCCGTGAAAATATAAGCTGTTACGAGAAAACCTAGCGAAACGTATTTCATCTGAGGGAGATTTTCGATTTCCTTTCTGCGTTCACTCTCCTGTTTAAGAGTTTCGCGTTCCCTGAACTTCTCCTCACCGTATGGCGTTATAGTTCCGCAGTACTTGCACTTCTCATCGTTAACTTCAAGCGGTGCACCGCAGGCTTTGCACTTCATTATTAATCAATCCTCTTTCTGTGAAGATGGAGATAAATTTTTTTTATTCTATCATTCGCAAAAAGGCTGTACAATATTAAAAACAATCTTGAAGGAGTTTTTTGTTTGAAACAATATCATATAGGATTAACTGAAGATGATGCAGGACTTTACTGTATTCTCCCGGGAGACCCCGGACGCTGTGAGAAAATCGCAAGTTACCTCGATAACCCTCACTTCGTCGCCGCTAACCGCGAGTTCACAACTTGGTCAGGAACTCTCAACGGTGAACGTGTACTCGTTACATCAACAGGTATAGGAGGAC
>JAFTBA010000064.1 GCA_017458545.1 Synergistaceae bacterium
GAAAGCGACAAAAAAGAAAGGCAGGTAACAAAATGCTCACAAAATACACACTTGGAATGCCCAACACAGTCTTCGGCGGTGAAGACTCGTTGAGCAACATCGTTGACGTTCTCAAAACTGAGGGCGTAAAAAAACTCGCTGTTTTCACTGACAAAGGCATTCAGGGCGCAGGACTTCTCGACTTCCCTATGGAGTACGTCAAAAAATCAGGAGTCGATTACACGATACTCAATGACCTTCCACCTGAACCGAGTTACGAACAGGCTCAGAAACTCGTTGACCAGTGCAGGGAATACGGAGCTGATTTCATTCTCGCTGTCGGAGGCGGAAGCGTTATGGACACCGCTAAACTCTCAAGCATACTCATGACTGACGATTACGGAATCAAAGACCTGCTCGATGACCCTAAGAAAGCTCACAAGTACGTCAAGACACTCGTTGTTCCGACAACAGCAGGTACAGGTTCGGAAGCTACTCCAAACGCTATTGTCGCTGTCCCTGAAAAACAGCTCAAAGTCGGTATCGTTAATAACTCTATGATTTCGGACTACGTTATTCTTGACGCAGTTATGATTAAGAAACTCCCAAGAAAAATAGCAGCTGCTACAGGGATTGACGCTCTAGCTCACTGCATAGAGTGTTTCACCAGCAACAAGGCTAACCCATTCAGTGATACTTTCGCCCTCGAAGGACTCGATCTCATCCTCAACAACTTAATCCCTGCATGTGATGACCCAAATGCTATGAATTCTAAACTCGCTATGCAGATAGGCAGTTTCTACGGCGGTGTCGCTATCACTGCTTCAGGTACTACGGCAGTTCACGCACTCAGCTATCCCTTAGGCGGTAAATACCACATCGCTCACGGCGTTTCTAATGCTATTCTTTTAGTCCCCGTCATGAAATTCAATGAGCCTGAAATACGCACACTCCTCGCAAAAGTTTATGACCGCTGCTTGAAGGGTAATGCCTCAACTGAACAGGCCAAGAGCAAAGCTGTTATTGACCGCCTAGCCGAAATGGTCGAACACTTAGAGATTCCCAAGAGCCTCAAAGAATGGAACGTTCCCGACAGCGATTTGGACTCACTCGTTGCGTCAGGTATGGAAGTAACACGACTCCTCAATAATAACCGCAGAAAAGTTACTGCTGAGGACGCAAGAATGATTTACAGTCAGATAATGTAATTTGCAGAAAGGAGATTTTTTTTGAACTATGCCCGATATTAAAGGAATAATACCCCCTATACTCACTCCCATGAATGATGACGAGACTATTAACGAAACAGAGTTGCGTCATCAGGTCAACAGAATGATTAACGCAGGTGTTTCGGGAGTCTTTGCGCTCGGAACTAACGGTGAGGCTTACGCACTCAGTCACAAAGAAAAAGTCAGCATTCTCAAAACAGTTGTTGACGAAACTAAAGGAAGAGTACCCGTTTACGCCGGTACCGGCTGCGTAACGACTAAAGAAACAATTACACTCAGCAAAGAAGCTGAAGAAATAGGTGCTGATATTCTCTCGGTAATAGTTCCTTACTTCGCATCAGCATCTCAGGACGAATTATATGCACATTACAAGGCCGTTGCAGAAAGCGTTAAAATTCCCGTGGTCCTCTACAACATTCCCGCAAGAACAGGCAACGCCTTAGCACCTTCAACAGTTGCAAGACTCGCTAAAGATATTCCCAACATCATGGGCGCAAAAGACTCAAGCGGCAATTTCGACAACATGAAACAGTACATCGAATTGACGCAGAACATCGGCAAAGATTTCAGCGTTCTTTCGGGGAACGACTCTCTGATTCTTCCTGCTATGATGTTCGGAGGCAAGGGCGGTATTGCAGGGTGCGCTAATGTTTTTCCGCGAACTATGGTAGAAATTTACGAGGCTTTTACAGCAGGAGACATTGAACGCGCTAAGAAGGTTCAGGACAGCATAAGGATATTCCGCAACTGCTTCAAGTACGGCAATCCTAATACCATCGTTAAAATGGCTGCAGGTTTACTCGGAGACCCCGTAGGCCCTTGC
The DNA here is from genome assembly GCA_017458545.1 of Synergistaceae bacterium. Taxonomy (GTDB): domain Bacteria; phylum Synergistota; class Synergistia; order Synergistales; family Aminobacteriaceae; genus JAFUXM01. Next base: position 2,032 of record JAFTBA010000064.1, read on the forward strand.
AGAAGACCCTTCAGCACTATTACCCCTGAAGGACTCGAAGCACTCAGGAAAACTTTAGAGCAGTGCAAAGCTAACGGATTACATTAGGAGGCTTAACGATGAACAGACCTGTATTAGGCATAAGCATGGGAGACCCTTTCGGCAGCGGTCCTGAAATCACCGTTAAAGCACTCGCTGATAAAAGCGTTTACGACAGGTGCAGACCGTTAGTTGTCGGTGATGTTCCCGTTATGGAATACGCCGCTAAAGTCGCTAAGAAAGTTTCAGGTATTAACGTTAAGATTCACCCCGTTCATGACGTGAAGGAAGCTGCGTTTGAGTCCGGTACTATTGACGTTTACGATATGGGTATCGTTAAAGCCTCAGACATTCCCGGAGACCCCGATAACCCTAAGCCCTTTAACGTCGGCCCTACTAAGCTCGGCGGTGAAGCTGCTTATCAGTACGTTGTCAAAGTAATACGCATGGCACTGAATCATGAGGTTGACGCTACGATAACTAACGCTATCAGCAAAGAAGCAATCAATATGGCAGGACATCATTATTCGGGGCACACTGAGATTTACGCCGATGAGACTAAGACAAAGAAGTATGCAATGATGCTGGCACATGAGAATCTCAGGGTGATTCACGTTTCGACTCATGTATCATTGCGCGAAGCATGTGACAGAGTCAAAAAACAGAGAGTACTCGACTGCATACGACTCGCTAATGACACCTGCAAGGCTCTCGGTATTGTAAACCCTAAAATAGGCGTTGCAGGTCTCAATCCGCATTGCGGTGAAAACGGTATGTTCGGACGCGAAGAGATTGATGAGATTCAGCCTGCTATTGATGAAGCACTCAAAGAGGGAATCAATATTCCTGACAAAAAACCTACTCCCCCTGATACTGTCTTCAGCAAAGCAATCGGAGGATGGTATGACATCGTTGTCGTCATGTATCACGATCAGGGACATATACCGTTAAAGGTCAAGGGATTCGTTTACAACAAAGACGAACATCACTGGGAAGCCGTAGCAGGTATTAATGTAACACTCGGACTGCCTATTATCAGGGTCAGTGTGGATCATGGAACTGCTTACGATATTGCAGGGAGCGGAGAAGCTAACAGTCTCAGCCTTGTGAACGCTATGGATTACGGCATAAGACTCGCAGGAGGAAGAGTTTAATTTGGACATTGAGATTCTGCTTGATGTTTTCGGCGCAACGTTCACGGTTAAGGGCGGACGTTTCGCAATGGGAATGATTCTCACGCTCCGGACCGCAGCAATTTGGCCGTGTGTGATAAAACTGACAGGAGGCAATAATAAATAGAATGGATATTGAGTATTTGCTCTGGCTGCAAAATCTCAGGGAAGCATCAGGTAATTTCTTCACACCGTTAATGAGATGGGCATCGTCTTCACTGCCTGATTTAATGTTTTTCGCTGTGATTTTTGTTTACTGGTGCGTCAGCAAACGAAAAGGAATATTTGTACTTTTTGCTTTCAGCCTGAGTTATTTCTACGGTGAAGTGATGAAGATGATATTCTGCGTTCCGCGTCCGTACTTAAAAGATACCCGAATAACTCCATACAATTCAAAGCAGAAAGATTATTCATTCCCAAGCGGCCACTCAGTAAGGGCATCATCACTGGGCGGAGGTTTGGCAGTTATTTCACGCAAAAAGGCTTTATGGTTTTCGTGTATATGCGTGATATTAATGCTGCTCGTAGCATTTTCGCGCAACTACTTAGGGTTTCACACTCCGCAGGACGTTTTGACGGGGCTGCTGCTCGGAGGTGTGTCATTATGGCTGTCGTCAATCGTATTCTCAAAGCCTGAACGCGAAAATATCATGTTCGCCGTTATTCTTGCTGTAACTGTATTATGCCTGTATTATCTGTGCGTAAAGTCATACCCTGCAGACATTGAAGAAAAAGCACTTCGGAACGAAATCAAATATGTTTTCGTTGACGTAGGACGTATAACAGGATTAATGTTCGGAAGAATAATCGAGCGTAAATATATTAATTTTCATGACGGCTTCAACTTTAAGCGCGTTGTTTTTGCAGCTGCAGGATTAGGTATATATTCATTATCCGATTCAATGCTGAAGAAAAGTTTTATAAGATTCGTTACACCTTTCATCACGGTAAACGGAGGGAATTTCCTTTATTTATTTCTGCTGATGTTCTTTGTAACAGCTCTGTGGCCGATGGTGATAAAAAAATTCTGTTCGGAATGACCTGTGTAATTTCACAGTCATACATAAAATTTTTACGGAGGTAAGATTTTCATGAAGAAGTTAGCAGTAGCGTTAGTGTTAGTGTTCTGTTTCACCCTCGCGGCATGTGCAGAACTCACAGAGCCCGTAAAGCTCATCTTTGCGGCTCAGGAAGTCGGAACGGGTGCTTACTCGGTCTCAGCAGCTATTCAGGGCGCAATGCTCAAGGGACTGCCTGCAGGTTCAACGATTGACCTCACGACCAATTCACCCGGAGGAGTCGGCGCTCCCGTACTCATTCAGCGCAAAAGAGCTGACCTCATCGTCGCAAATGCAGGGCCTTCACTCTGGAGCTATCAGAACAAAAAAGCTGATTACCAGTTCGGAGACTGCCCCGATGTAAGGAGCATTGCCGGAGGACTCGGACATGCATTCGCAAATATCATGTTCACGAAGGCATTTGTCGACAAATCAGGCTGCACCACTCTCGAAGAAGTAATCGCTAAGAAAGTTCCTATCCGTCTCATCACCAAAAAGAACGGCTCACTCGGTGAACTCACTGCCGAAAGAGTAATCGAAGCATGCGGAATAAGCGTTGAAGATTTCGTGAAGTTCGCAACATGGGAGAAGTCCGGAACTGACGCGATTAAGTCAGGCATTCAGGATGATCTTTATGACGCAACGATTGACCACATTGATGCAGGTCAGTCAACAACAACTGAAATCTGCTTAACCCATGATATGCACTTCGTACAGCTCAGTGATGAGACTCTCGCAAACCTCAACAAAATGGGCTATGCTCCCCTCACTATGACCGCAGGAACATGGAACAAGCAGGACAAAGACATTAAAACTATGGGTTCACAGCAGAACGTCATAGTTCCTGCGTCAATGCCTGATGATGTAGCCTATGCGCTCACAAAAGCAATCTGTGAGAACAAGGACGACATCGCTGCAGCAGTTGCCTCGCTGAAATGGTTTGACCCCAAGACCGCAGGAAAACATGACCTTAACGGCGCACCTCTTCACCCCGGCGCAATTAAGTACTACAAGGAAATGGGCTACGATTTCGACGAGTTCAAATAACAGTCAATGAAACTGCTTGAAGGTAAGTCGGCAGTAATTACAGGCTCATCACGGGGAATAGGCAGGGCTATCGCAAAGGCTTTTGCCGATAACGGGGTGAGCCTCGTTATTCACGGAACATC
>JAFTBA010000065.1 GCA_017458545.1 Synergistaceae bacterium
CCTGCAATAATTCCAACGGGGAGATTAACTTTGCCGTTGAGCAGATAGACAGCTAAAGCAGAGATGCCTGTTGTAAAATTAATTGCTTTGGTTACGCCGTTAGCTTTCTGTACGCTTAATTTCGCAGCCCCTGCCATGAACAGCAGCATGAAAGTACCTGCGCCCGGTCCGTAAAACCCGTCATAGAATCCCACGCCTAACGCCACGAGTATGCAGACAATGTAAGTCCGTGAATTGATTTCGTCCTTAACGTCTCTTTCCTCCCTCAGTAAATCCTGACTTTTGAATACATACCAAGCTGTTACGGGTAGAATGAAGAGCATGAGTATTTTGAAGACATAATCGCTGATTAACAGTGCGGTATGAGCTCCTAGTGATGAGCCTGTGAGTGCGAAGATTATTCCGCATACTGAGAGTTTTAGGGGCATGTATCCGTTGCGCATGAATTTCATGAGGGCTGTAAATGTACCCATAGATGCGCTGACTTTGTTAGTGCCGATAGCGAAGTGAACCGGGAAGCCTGCTATGAGGTAAGCAGGGAGAGTGATGAGACCGCCTCCGCCGCCGATAGCGTCAATGACGCTGCCGATGAATATGAGGGGACATATTATGAGCAACTGAGAGTAAGACGGGAACAATTTAGAATCACCTTATTAACGTTAAAGATTTGACGGAAAGAAAATACAACAGTTAAGGAATTTTGTACAGGGGTTAATTTTTATTTTGTCATGAAGTGAGTTTGTGTTTGGCTAAAATACACCAGAGTAACCGCCGAATAATAAGTTGTCGGCAGTCTGACAGGCAAGCAATGATTATTGAATGAGAATGCTACATCAACTGTAGAACGATATAAGCTGCTGTTAAAGCTGCACCTGAGAGATAAGCGAATTTCTTATAGAGTTTCATGGCATTACCGTAAGTTGTTTCGGAAGAAGCTGCCGAAATTTTTGTTATTTTTGCTTTCATATACTCGTCATGGTTGTAAGAATTTTTTTTCATTGCTGAGACTTCCTTTTAGTGTTCTGATGTATTTTGGACTAATAAATTATACTTAATATTTTTCAACGAGTAAATACCCTGCCGTAAATATTGATATTAATTTTAATTTGGGATTTTATTTTGGTTAGAGGCGGCACCCAGATTCGAACTGGGGGTAATGGATTTGCAGTCCTCTGCCTTACCACTTGGCTATACCGCCTTGAAACAGTCATTAATTTTAGTGAGTGTTGGCTCTTTCGTCAAGTTGTTATTTTTTTTACTTTCCTGATTCTTTTTCCTGATTTTTATTTTTATGGGACATTTTAACTTTTCTTGCGGTCTCTGCAATTTTCTTTTTAACGGTCTCAACTACTTCGGGAGTTTTCACATCAGGAAGTTTTCTCACAGACTCACCGCTTCCGATTAAAACGGAAATCGGCTGAAGAACGGGGATATTTTCACAGACTATTTTTATGATTGAGATTATCGGTGTCGAAAGCAATGCGCCAGGTATACCCCAAATCATTCCCCATAAGAGCAATGACAACAGTATCGCAACGGGGCTTACGCCTAATCTGTCGCCGACTACTTTAGGGGTTATGATGTTGCCGATGGTAATCTGTATTGCTGCCAGCGACACGAGTACTAACAGGGGCATGAACAGTCCCGGTGAAAACTGAATGATAGCCATTACGACCGGAGGGACTGTAGCAATTATTGATCCTACGGTCGGAATGAAGTTGAGCAGGAACGTTAAGACTCCCCATCCTGCTGCGAGTCTCACGCCCAGAACAGTAAGAATCAGCCATGCACATACTCCCGTAGCAAAACTGATTAACGCTAATGTCCCCAAATAACGGCTGACCTGTCCTGAAATATCAGAAATTATTTTCTGTACTCTCTGTGAATTTTTGCCGAATGCTTTTCTGATTTTGTCGTCAAGATACGGAGCTTCGAGCATCATGAACATCAGGAAGACGAAAGTCATAACGAATTTGCTAGACAGGGCGATTATGAGTGAGGAGATATTACTTGCGTTTTCTCTGAGGATAGCGAACCAGTCAAAATTTTTAACGGCTTCAGGGGGAACGCTTAGGGTTTGCATCATACCGACAGACCATTCAATGAGTTTATCGGAGTATTCTGTGTAAACGTGTCCGAACTCAACGACCTGAGAGGCCATGAATTTGAATGCAGCGAGACCTGCTATAGCAATTACGGCGAAGACGAGAATGACACTGAGCCAAGCATTGAATTTGAGAGTTCTTGCGATTTTAATGACGGGTCTGAGCATTTGCAGAATGAACCAAGCGATTACCATCGGTATGAAGACATTGCCGGCAACGTTCAAGACTACGCAGAGAGTTACCGCAGAGAGAAAACTCATAAGGGCAAGAAGCAGTTTCATCGTAAAAATATCATCTCCTGAATCTCAGAATGCAGAATAAAAATATTATAGCTCAGATTCAGAACCCTTGACTTGGCTGTTTGCTTACCCAGCCCTGTAAGGGTACGTTCCAAAGGCTGCCGGTAACAGGCCCTTACAGGACCGAGCAAACCACTGGCTACGCCGGCGGTGCTGATTTCCCTAATTTTTTCCTGTAAACAGACACTTCATTGATGCCTTAGTGATATTCTCAACAACTTTCATCACAGGTCCTCCCTGATACTCCCTGTAAATCCTGTAATTAACAGCCCCAATATAATCCCCGTCAGCGTCATTCGTACTGTAAATCTTAGGCATACACACTGTGTACAGGTACTCGACATCATGAGCAGGTATAATCTC
>JAFTBA010000066.1 GCA_017458545.1 Synergistaceae bacterium
CAACAAAACTGACAATACATATCTTGTGTCGTCTATTTCTGTTGTATTTAGGGTTAAACGGAATGATATTCTTCTTTCGGATTATCTTTTCATGTACTTCAACCGTTCGGAATTTGACCGTTACGCGAGATTTAATTCATGGGGTTCGGCAAGAGAGACATTCAGCTGGGAGGATATGTGCGACATTGATATAGACCTTCCGACGATTGACATTCAGCGCAAGTACGTCCGAATCTACTTGGCCATGACGGAGAATCAGAGAGCCTATGAACGTGGGCTTGAGGATTTGAGGATTGTTTGCGACGGATACATAGAGGACTTGCGGAGGAAAATGCCCTGTGAAAAAATTGAGCCGTATATCGAGCGTTATAACATACGTAATGGCAGAAACGGGACAAAAAATGTAAAGAGTATCAGCACCGCAAAAGAATTTCGAGACGTAGGAGCAAAGGTAAACACAGAAGAATTATCAAATTACAAAGTTTGTCGTCCTCGTCAATTTGCATTTGTCCATACGACAAACAATGAAAAAGTTTTCACATATGCTTTCAATAATACTGACAAAGATATAGTAGTCTCATCGGTAAATGATGTGTTCTCTGTTGATGAGAGTGTAATATGTCCTGAATATTTATGTATGTTCTTTAACAGAGCTGAATTTGACCGTTATGTACGCTTTCACTCTTGGGGGTCTGTCCGCGAAGTGTTTACTTGGGATGACCTATGCAATGTTTCAATCCCAATCCCAAGCATAGAAATACAACGCTCAATCGCCGACATCTACAACGTCTGTCAGACCCGTAAATCAATCAGCGAACGCCTCAAAGCCCATATCAAAAACATCTGCCCTGTACTTATCAAGGGCGCAATCGAAGAAGCTCAAAAGGAGGAAGCATAATTAATGATATATCACGAAGCAGATTACGAGGACGCATTCATCTCAATGCTTGAAGCTGAAGGCTGGCAGCACATGTCAGGCATAAGCATTCCGAGAAAATCGCAGGCTGATGTTCTGTACACTGACGACCTCGCACAGTTCCTCAGCAGAACAGGCAATGACTTAACCCCTGATGACATAAGCCGTATCGCTCACATGATTACGAACATCGGAGCGGAAAGTCATTTTGCTGTTCTTCACAGAGTGCATACGCTTCTGACTGACGGAATAACTTTCACATCGCAGAACGGAAAAACTAAAACCGTAAGCCTGATTGACTTTGAGCATTACAGCAATAATATTTTCAGGGCAGTAAATCAATTCACGGTCGAATACAAATACAATGGTCAGACCGAAAACCGAAGACCTGATATTCTTCATTTTGTGAACGGGATTCCCTTGTGCATAATCGAACTGAAGAATCCCACTGACGATAAAGCTACCGTTCATGACGCATGGGAACAGATATATTACCGTTATTGGAGGGATATACCCGGACTGCTGCATTACTGTATGCTTGCGTGTATATCTGACGGAGTTAAAACGAGACTCGGAACTGTGAGGACACCTTACGAACATTTTTACGCATGGCGGAGGGTTAATGACGGCGATAAAGTTTCATTGACAGCCTTTGAAGAGACTCGGAACATGATTAAAGGTGCATTATCTCCCGAAAGATTCATAGAGATTATCCGGGATTACGTATACTTTCAGGACAGCAATTACGATAACGAAAAACATATGATTGTTTGCCGATACCCTCAATTTTTTGCGGCAAGGCTCCTGAAAGACAGCATAATCAAATCCGTAACAGAACACAGCGGAAAGGGCGGTACATATTTCGGGGCGACAGGGTGCGGAAAGACTTATACGATGTTATTTTTAGCGAGGCAGCTTTCTATGAGGTGCAAGGGTATAGGTTCACCGACGATAGTAATGATAGTCGACCGCGATGAACTTCAGAAACAGGGTGCAGAACTTTTCACGAAGAGCAGTGAATTTCTCGGCATAGGCGAGATAATGAAAGTTTCAAGCCGCAATCATCTCAGGAATGAACTCAGCAAAAGAGAAAGCGGAGGGTTTTACATCTGCACTATTCAAAAATTCTGCGACAGGGACAATGACCCTATAGGTGAGATTAACACGAGGGGTAATATTATTTGTTTTTCCGATGAGGCACACAGGACTCAGATTGAACGTTCAAGGTCTGTCCGTTTCAGCAAAGATGTTAATGAGAATATGAGGGCTGTAATCTCGAAACCTTATGCCTCAGTCTTAAGGGAGGCTTTCCCTAATGCAACGTTTGTGGGTTTCACAGGAACGCCTATTGCTGAGACGTATCAGACGTTCGGGCCTGAGATCGACAGGTACACGATGGATATGGCAGTTGCTGACGGTCTGACAGTTCCGATAAAGTATCATCCGAGAATCGCAAGAGTATTTCTTGACGGTGATAAAGCTGAAGAGATAGAGAGATATTACAGACAGTGTGCTGATGACGGAGCGACTCAGGAGGATATTGCGAAGAGCAAAAAGGCAATGAGTTCAATGGAAATAATACTGGGTGAACATTCGAGGCTTGAACGCCTTGCGGAAGATATTCACGATCATTACACTGCATCATTGGCGAATGACCCCGAAAGAATCCGTAAAGCTATGATTGTCTGTGCCAACAGGAAAATTGCTTTTGACCTTCTGACAATTTTCAGGAGTAAATATCCTGAATGGTTTGTTGAAAAGAAGTACCGCTATGATATAGAAGTCAATGACGAAGAACTGAGGAAATTAAAGCCTGTTCCATTCATGGCCATGATAGCGAGTGTAGGGAAAAATGATGAAGCTGAAATGTATAACTATCTCGGAGGAGTTCAGAACGATAAACGCTGTGATGAATTGGCAGCGTCATTCAAACAGGACAAGTCAAATTTCAGCATAGTGATAGTTGTTGACATGTGGATAACGGGATTTGATGTGCCTTCGCTGACATACATGTATAACGACAAGCCATTGAAGAAGCACATGTTAATCCAGACGATAAGCAGGGTGAACAGGAAATTTCACGGCAAGGATTACGGGCTTATAGTTGATTACATAGGCATAAGGGATAACATGCGCGAGGCAATGAAACTTTACGGAGGTGATTTTTCGGTAGCACATTCGGAAGATGATGTGAAAGAGGCTGCAAAATTATTCAGGCAGGAACTTATCGTGCTTAAGAATTTATTTAACGGTTATGATTTGAGTCCGTTTCTTGATTTTGAGGGCGACCCTGTAGAGAGATACAAACGTTTGGCGGAAACAGCCGAGTATGTTTTATCATCGGCAGAAAAATTCAGTATAGAGAGTGATGACGGCAGCAAGGTCAATACTGTTATATTCAGGACTTATTTTCTGAGGACGGTTAAGAGAATGCGAGGGGCTTATGATATTTGCCGGCCTTCGGGTGAACTAGCTGAAGATGAGTCGTCATTGGCTCAGTGCTTCATGGCTGTAGCGGCTCTTGTTCGGAAAGTGAACGGTACCGGAGAGATTGATACTGATACTATGAACATCAGGGTTGCAAAAATGGTAGAAGAAGCATTGAAGTATAACAGGGTTGAGAGTGTTCTTGAGAGCGGTGATGAGGAAGATATTTTCAGCACTGAATACACTGAGATGCTTTCGGGAATGAAAATGCCCGCAACAAAATTGGAACTGCTGATAAAAATGCTGCGTAAACAGATTGCCGAATACGGAAAGATAAATCAGATTGCTGCTAAGAAGTTCAAAGACATGCTTGAAGAGACGATAAGACAGTATCATGAGCGCCGTAAAAACCTCAGTGCTGAGGAAACCGGAATTGCTCAGAATGAGACAAGTGAGAGAATCATTAGGAATGCTACGGAACAGGCATTAAAGATTCTCGAGGAGATAAGGATTGACCGTGAGAGTTTCCGTAAAGTCGGATTAACGTTCGGGGAAAAAGCGTTCTATGACATTCTGATGAGTCTTCGTGAACAGTATAACTTTGAGTACGGCGAGGACAGGAATTTTTCTGACGGTGTAATTGTCAACGAGAAGTGTAAATCTCTGGCAAGGAAGATTAGGGAGATTATAGACAGGAAATCGGGGTATTCAGACTGGCTGAACAATCAGATAGTCCGCGATAATCTGAAGTTCGACATAAAGGTATGTTTGATTAAGGAGGGTTATCCTCCACAGTACAGTCCTGAGGTATTCCGTAAGGTTATGGGACAGATAGAGAATTTCAGGAAGAATAATTAACGATGACCGGTCCTGACTGAATGTTTTACCTGAAAATCTTTAAGATATAATTGCAGAAAATCAAATTGAGTATCGTGAAGAAGCTGCAAGAGGCTGTGCGTTGTGCGCAATGGAATTATGCCTGTAAATTAACTTTACTTAAAATCTGAGACTTGACGCAAAATCGCCGTTCGTGTAAAATCATTCGGTGTTTGAACGGGCCCATAGCTCAAGTGGTTAGAGCCACCGGCTCATAACCGGAAGGTTCCTGGTTCGAGTCCAGGTGGGCCCACTGAAAAAAGAAAAAAACAAAAAAATACTCCCGGAATTTCATGGCCGGGAGTTTTTGTTATGCTCTTCCGTAAAGTTTACACGCAGCCTTTATCCTGTCAGCTAATCCGTCAGGTATAGCATCGCTCTGCATTCTCCACGACCAATTACCCGAAGGAGTTGACGGTACATTAATCCTAGCCTCAGCACCCAGCCTCAAATAATCCTGCATAGGTATCACTGCAGTATCAGCTACTGAACTCACTGCAAGCCTTGTTACCTCAGACGTGAATATATATCCGTCCATAACATCGCGCCCTATGTACAGCGAGAAATTCTTTATCTCATCCTCCGTAGCGTCATTCTCGAACCAGCCGCGTGAAGTGTTATTGTCGTGAGTCCCTGTGTATACTACAGAGTCGCGCGTATGGTTATGCGGTGCGTAAGGGTTATCCGAAGGGTTGCCGAACGCAAAATGTAATACCAGCATTCCGGGCAAATTGTAATCTTTCCTGAGCTGTTCAACATCGGGAGTTATTATCCCTAAATTCTCAGCCCAGAAAGGCATCTCAGGGAAATTTTCACGCAGTGCAGCAAAGAATTTCTCGCACGGAACATCAATCCATTCACCGTTTTTAGCGGTCTCCTCGCCGTAAGGCACTGCCCAATACGCTGCCAATCCCCTGAAATGATCTATCCTTATCCTGTCGAACATCGTCAGCAGATTCTTCAGGCGTTTAATCCACCAGTCAAATCCGTCCTTCTCCATAACGTCCCATTTGTACGTAGGATTACCCCACAGCTGACCCGTAGCACTGAAATAATCCGGCGGTACTCCTGCTACTGTTACGGGGTTGAGTTCATCGTCAAGGTCAAACTGTTCAGGCTTCTGCCAAACGTCTGCACAATCCAGCGTTACATACAGCGGCATATCTCCGACAATCTCAATCTCAAGTCCGTTAAGATACTTGTGAAGCGCAGTTACCTGACGGAAAAATATATACTGGTAAAATTCCTGCCTCGAAATTTCATCAGAATACTCCGCTTTGAATTTACTCAGAGCATCCTTATCCCTGTGCTTGAGATCATCAGGCCATTCATACCATGCTGCTCCGCCCTGAACCTGTTTTATCACGCTGAATAATGCAAAGTCCTCAAGCCATTCAGTTCCTGAAACAAACTCCCTGAAATCTGAATGATTACCCTTCATCATGTGCTTATGTGCAGCGTTGAGTATTTCGGTTTTGAATGCCCTTGCAGACTCGTAATCAACATGTTCGGGAGTCTTCGTGAAATCGTATTTGGCAGAAATCTTTTTGAGTTCGTCAGCCGTAAGAAGTCCGTCATCAATAAGACTGTCAGGACTCACAAGAAGATAATTCCCTGCGAATGCACTCGTAGGACTGTAAGGAGAGTTTCCGCAGCCCGGATCTGTCGTTGTAATCGGGAGTACCTGCCATAATTTTTGCCCGGCATCGTGTAGAAAATCAGCGAACTTAAACGCTTCCGAACCAAAATCACCTATGCCGTATTTCGAGGGAAGTGATGTTACCGGCAGTAAAATTCCAGCACACCGTTTTGCCATTTAATTAATTTCCTCCTGTAATCTATATTGCTCCTGAATCGTATACTGCACACCCTGCGCAGAACGTCATTGCCACATCAATCCCGCAAACCTCTTCAGGTCTGACCGAAAACGGATCCTGTTCAAGCACAACAATATCAGCATCATTCCCTACGGCAAGCTCGCCCCTTCTTGACTCTGTGCCTGCGTTCCATGACGCTGACCAAGTGTAAATACTCAGTGCTTCGGCAGTGCTTAAACCGTGCGAAACTAAATCACCGATTATTTTAACGGGGGGCTTCACGTTTTCGCCGCTCCCTGAGGAAATAACAAGGCCGTTACGGAATGTTTCGTGAATAAAATCATCTTCCTGACCCGGCATCATAATTCCCCCTAATCCTAAAAGCCTCATCCTTTCGATTAAGCTGCCTGTTATACCGCGTATTAAATGGCGTGAGTTTTTGCGCGATTTTTTGATGACACGTTCGAGAGCGTTAAGACATGATTTATTGTTGTCGCTTATAACCTGACAGCCCGATAAATGAGCGGAATATATCATGTTTTTCTGTTCCTGCTGCTCAAGATTTCCGCCGATTATTATTCCGCCTAACTTGCAGAACGGTAACCCGTCCCCTGTTCTCAGTCCTTCCGAAAGAAATTCATTGAGCGCTGACACATCATTAAACCCGAAATTACACCTCAGTCTCAATGTCAGCAGGTCATAAACATCACTGAAGAATATATCCCATAATCTTTTAGCGTCCCCGTAAAAATTACTCCATATTTCAGTGATACCCAGTGCATTAAGTTTGGGGTAATAAGTTTTAACCAGAGATATTATGTCCTCCTCGCTTAAATCCGGAAGGTGCTGTGTGAACTCGTCAAGTTCAACATTATCCTGAGGCATGTTAAATTCATTCATGGCAGGAGTGTTGAGTACTGCATGACTTTTTTTTGCGTCAATAACCGCGCAGGGCAGTGCAGGTACTGCAGCGTCAATATCATCCCGTGAGATTATGACTTCTTCGGGTAAACCGTAAGCTATATACCATCCGCGAAGCGGCTCAGGGTTAGCGCGTGAATAAGTTTCAAGTGATTCAGAGAGTTCGCGTACTGAGTGAATGCCTGAGAGGTTTAAGCGTTCCTGATTCTCCGACCATGCAAGAAAATCCGTACCTGTGTCAACAAATCCGGGCAGCACTGTACGCCCGTGAAGGTCAATTATTTTTCCGTTAAGCCCCGATATTTCATCGTCAACAGAAACTATACGGCCATGTTCAAAAGTAATATTAGAAGCTGTACCTGAAGGAGTATGAATACGGCCGTTAATGAGAGAAATTTTTTCGTCTTGGGTATGCTCCATCACAATAAGCAATGCCCCCCTTTTCATGAAAATAAAGCCCGCCTTTTTTGAGGCAGGCTGTTTTGTCGGAACTAATACAGGCCGCTGTGTTTCTGACCTATTCCGAAAATCTGAAGCGATGACTCCATGAGCTCATTCTGGGATTTCACCAGCCACGCACCTACTGCCATCTGAACTTTAGCAGTGCTCATATCCATTGAGGCTTCCGCAATGCTCATAGGGTCGGCTCCGCTCTCCATGACCTTTGCGCTTGCTGCGTTCGCAGTGTTGAGTCCCTGCTGCATCATTGCGAGGCCGTTCGAGCCGAGTGAGTCAAAACTTTTCAGGTTCAACATGATGTATTACCTCCTTGTAGTAAGTGAGTATATTTTAACAGCTAGTATACAACTTTACAGAATATTTTGTTGCAGTTTGAGACAGAGAAGCTCACGCTCTCTTCAGCCTTACCGTAAAACAGCTGCCTTTGCCCTTAGTGCTTTGCGCAGAAATTTTCCCTCCGTGAGCCTCTATTGATGCCTTAACGATTGCGAGTCCGACTCCGCTTCCGCCTGTTACTCTCGTTCTCGACTCGTCAGCACGCCAAAACCGTTCAAAAATATTCGGCAGATCCTCAGCAGCTATTCCTATCCCAGTGTCAGCAACTTCAATCACTGCCTCATCACCCTGCGTATACAGCTTAA
>JAFTBA010000067.1 GCA_017458545.1 Synergistaceae bacterium
ATCTTCGTGAAAATCTCGTCAGGTATTGAGTTATTGAAGTCGTCGGGATCTATATCATCAGCCGGTTTGACTCTGGGAACGCTGATAGTGTGAGGACCTACACCGAATACTGCCTCTAAGTGTTCAGCGTGCATTAAGAGTCCTGCAAACTCGTACTTATACCCTTCAAGCCCGAACAGCACTCCGAGTCCTACGTCATCAATACCGCCCTGCTGTGCTCTGTCATGCGCTTCAGTGTGGTAAGCGTAATCATGTTTAGGCCCTGTAGGGTGTAATTCCTCGTAACGTTTTCGGTTGTACGTCTCCTGAAACAGTATGTATGTTCCTATACCTGCTTCCTTGAGCTTCCTGAAATTTTCGACGGTAGTAGCGGCAATGTTGACATTTACGCGTCTGATGTCGCCGTTTTTGTGGTGAACGCTGTAAATTGTCTTAATGCTTTCGAGAATATACTCGATAGGATTGTTGACGGGGTCTTCACCTGCTTCAATAGCGAGGCGTTTATGTCCCATGTCCTGCAAAGCGATAACTTCAGCTCTGATTTCGTCCTGAGTGAGTTTTTTACGTGGGATTGTTTTGTTCTTAGTGTGGTACGGACAGTAGAGACAGCCGTTAATGCAGTAGTTCGAGAGGTAAAGAGGTGCGAAAAGAACGATACGGTTGCCGTAGAAAGCCTGTTTGATTTCCTCAGCAGTTTCGTAAATGCGCTTAATGATTTCGGGGTCTTCACAGGCCAAAAGCACTGATGCTTCCCTGTGAGTTAATCCCGAACAAGTGCAGCCTTTTTCGTTGAATTTGGGACGAGCCTTTTCGAGCAGTGAGTCGATAAGGGCAGTATCATTCTTGTGTGCTTCGGCGTAAATGAGTGTGTCTAATATTTCTTCGTGGTTAATGAAATCATCTGCATGAGGTGATGACGGATTATACATAATATTTTTACCCTCCTTCTTCGGGGTCAGAGCTTGTGAAAAACTCTTAGCCGTCAGAAATTTTTTTGTTTTTTTGTTTATGATTATATCAGCTTTATGTTTCCGACCTAAACCCTATCCTCTATAAATCAGCGTATAATAAAATCCCTTTGTCCTCGAAACGGCAGGGGGATTTTGATTTCAATCAGGAGGTACAAAAACAAAATGGATATAACATATCTTTTGTGGCTTCAGGATTTACGTAACTCTACGAATAATGCACTGTCTCCGTTTTTCGAGCAGCTCTCGCTCTTCAGCGTAAGGGACATACAGCTTTTACCTGCATTCATTTACTGGTGCTTAAACAAACGCACAGGATTATTCATTTTCTTTTCGATGAAACTGAGTCAGACGTTTAACGCTCTGGTTAAACTTACGGCTTGCGTATACCGTCCGTGGGTGAAAGACCCACGTATAATCCCGGCAGGTGATTCGCTAACGACTGCAGGAGGCTATTCGTTCCCGAGCGGACACGCTATGATGTTCACGCCTGTATACGGAGGATTAGCAATGTTCACAAAAAACAGGGCTGTGAAATGTCTGTTTATCGTGTTAATACTTGTCAGTGCATTTGCACGTAACTATCTCGGAGTCCATACGCCTCAGGACGTTATTGTAGGAGTTGCGCTAGGTTCGTTGTCGCTGTACATAGCGGTTAAAATATTCGATTACCTCGACAGACACCCCGAGAAGGATGTACTCGTTATGATTTGCTCAGCACTGGCAGGGATATTGACAGTTGTTTACGTTACGTACAAGCCTTACCCTATGGATTATGTTGACGGCAAATTACTTGTTGACCCGGTGAAGATGACGATAGACTCGTGGGGTGATGCAGGAGCTTTTGCAACGTTCGCATTATGCTGGTACATAGAGAGCCGTTTCGTTAAGTTTGAGCCTACAGGTTTGAACGTTAAGGGAGTAATCATTGCCCTTATAGGAATGATTCCGTTACACTGGATAATTTGGAGTCTCGGCGGAATAACGGCAAAGATTTTCGGAGATCATGTCGGTAAATTTGCTGTGAAGAGCGCAGTACTGATCTACATTATAGTTTTATGGCCTTTAGTGATAAAGCTGTTGACCGCTAAGAATAAGAAAGCTGACAGCAAAAATTAAAGTAAGTTCACAAAAAAAATCCTCCTGTCATTTAACTGACGGTGGGATTTTGTTATAATTGACAGCGATTTGAGTACAATTCAAAGGAGAGATAAATTTTCATGGCAGACATAGTAACGTTAGTGATGGAGTCCCGTGAGAAAACGGGCAAAGGTGAAAACGGAAGGATACGCCGTTCAGGTTATGTACCCTGTGTAATTTACGGTCCTGAAATTTCCCCGAACATTTTAGGGAAAGTGAACATGCGCGAAATTGAACGCATACTCGCAGGAAGATGGGAATCAACCCGTCTCACCGTTAAACTTCCCGACGGCCGCGAAGAACTCTGCATTATCCGCGAAGCTCAGCGTCATCCTTTAACCGACCAGCCTTTGCACATTGACTTCCTGCACTTAGTGAGAGGACGCAAAATCACCGTCAACATTCCCGTTGAAGTTACGGGACGCGATGACTCGCAGGGCATTAAGGACGGCGGAGTACTTGAGGCAGTTCACGAGCTTGAAGTTGAGACATTGCCGATGAGCATACCTGATGTAATTACTGTTGATGTTTCGGGTCTTAACATAGGCGATGCGATTCACGTTAAAGATTTAACGCTTCCTGAAAATGTTACGGCACTTGCCGACCCTGAGGAGGTCGTAGCAATCGTTGTAACCTCAAGAGGAGTTGAGGACGCTGAACCCGAAGCTGAAGAGACCGCAGCAGCAGATGTTGAAGTCGTAGCGAAGGGCAAAGCAGCTAAGGAAGGAGAGGAAGGGGAGTAGTGTACAGGGTATAGGGTTGAAGGGTATAGTGAATAGGGTTCTAACCCCTAATTCCCTAACCCCTCTTCCCTAGTCCCTGTCACCTATACCCTAATGGTCATGAGGCTCATAGTCGGCTTAGGTAATCCGGGAACTGAATACGCATTCACCCGTCATAACATGGGCTGGCTTTGCGCTGATTTTATAGCGGTCAATAATAATCTGGGAAAACCTCGTCAGAATTTTCACGGTGAGTACTGGAAATGGAATGACGTTATAATCCTGAAACCCTTAACCTTCATGAACTCAAGCGGTATAGCAGTGAGTGAGGCCGTTAATTTCTACAAGATTGAGCATGAAGACATCTTAATCATTTATGATGACATGGCTTTGCCTTTCGGTAAACTGAGAATGAGGGCGCAGGGGAGTGCAGGAGGTCATAACGGATTGATTTCGATACTCGGGGCATTAGGAGATTTGCACGTTCCAAGACTGAGAATAGGAATCGGGAAAGCTCCGGGCAGTATGATAAATTACGTTCTGGGGCATTTTGCCGAAGATGAACGCGGACAGCTCCCGGAAATCATGAGACGTGCTGAAGAAGCTGTAAACGCATGGCTCACGAAGGACATTCAAAAAGCAATGACAATCGTAAACGCAGAAAAAGCAGACAATGAAATTACCCCTCCTGTGTGAAAAGCAGGAGGTTTTTTTTATATTCAGGAGGTGTAACAGCGATGCAGGAAAGACGTAAATCTTCAAATGTGTTACTTGATACAGCACTTCAGGAATTTTACGGAGCAGCGGATGAGATGGGATTGAGTGAACGTTTAATCTCAATACTGAGTCATTCTGAACGTATGCTGAAAGTTTCAATCCCTGTTGAAATGGATGACGGGTCTGTGAATGTTTATGACGGTTACAGGGTACAGCATTCGACAGCGTTAGGGCCTTCAAAAGGAGGTATACGCTATGATTTAGGTGTTGACATGGACGAATGCGAAGCGTTAGCGATGTTAATGACGTGGAAATGTTCATTGGCAGGTATACCTTACGGAGGCGGCAAGGGCGGAATTTGCTGCGATCCTCTGAGCATGTCGAAACGCGAGAAAGAACAGTTGACCCGTACATATGCTGCTAGGATTGAGCCTATACTGGGACGCTGGAGCGATGTACCTGCGCCCGATATGAACACCGGAGGGCAGGAAATGGTCTGGATTCTCGACACAATCAGCAAAATGAGAGGACGGCTTGAACCTGCAGTGCTTACGGGTAAGCCCGTGAGTTTCTGGGGGAGTTACGGGCGCAACGAAGCTACCGGAAGAGGAGTAGCGACCTGCGGACTCGAACTGATGAGGGTACTCGGCAAGAACCCTGACACAGTAACTGCAGCAGTGCAGGGTTTCGGTAACGTTGGGAGTTACACGGCTAAGACGCTGAACGATGCAGGAGTGAGGATAGTGGCGATAAGCGACATAACGGGGTCATACTATTCTGCAGGAGGGATTGACATTCACAGGGCATTTGACGCGGTGAAGAGTCACCCGAAAAAATTGCTTGAGGGTTTCGAGAGTTTCGGGAACTGCGAGAAGATTGATGATGTACTTTTTGCTGACTGCGAATTTCTGTTTCCTTGCGCGAGGGACGGAGTGATTAACGCAGAGACGGCAGGGAATATCCGTGCTAAGTACGTGGTTGAAGGGGCTAACGGACCTACAACACCTGAGGCTGAGGATATTCTGAATGACAAGGGAGTGATGTTAGTGCCTGATTTTCTTGCGAACTCCGGAGGAGTGATAGGTTCGTATTTTGAATGGGCGCAGAATTTGCAGGGAGCATTCTGGACAGAGGAAGAGTACAACAACAGGCTTGTGCATATCATGAAGGGTAATTTTCGTAGGGTATGGGATTACGCTGAGGCCAAGCGCATAAGAATGAGAAGGGCAGCTGCGATGGCAGCGATTCAGAGGGTAGCGGAGGTTGCTGAAATGAGAGGGACGTTCCTGTAGGGAAGATAGAGTGAAAGTTTGCGTGTAAAAGATTATCCCCTGCTCTGTGAACGGGCAGGGGATTTTGCTTTGCTTTGAATGATGTGAAACTTGACGGGGAATGAGTTGAAGGGTAAAATA
>JAFTBA010000068.1 GCA_017458545.1 Synergistaceae bacterium
TATAAGGAAGGGGATTTCCCTGTCAGCGAGAAGTTAGCGAATGAGGTTCTTGCGCTTCCTGTTTTCCCGGGACTGAGGGCTGATGAACAGGAAGCACTAGTTGCAAAAATAGCAGCATTCTTCAAGAAATAGCACACTAAAAAGCTCCCGAAGTCATGATGAGATTTCGGGAGTAGTTTTTACTTTGCTGACCTGAGAACGAAGAGAGTGATTTCCGAAGGGTCTGCCACTCTCATAGGGAATCCGTCCCACTGCGAAGTGCCGGGACTGACGTAGAGCTTCATTCCGTCAACGTCATACCATCCCCGAACGAATCCCCTGTTGAAACGCTGAACAAGCTGCGAAATTACGGGGAACTGTCCGCCGTGAGTATGTCCCGAAATCTGAAGGGCTATTCCGAGCTTTGAGTTTTCACTGGCGAATCGGGGCTGATGATCCATGAGGATAACTGGAACATTAACGGGTGAGTTTTCGAGGGCTTTAGGTGTGTTGTGATTTCCTCCTGTGGGGTCTGGTACTCCTGCGATAACGAGCTGTGAGTCGCCTGATGATATTGTTACGTGTTCGTTCTCCAAAAATCTTATGCCGAATCCAGAAAGAGTCTTTAACCAGCCGTTAAGGTCGTAATAATATTCATGGTTACCTGTTACAGCGAGGACACCGAATTTTGAGCGTAACTGAGTGAGGGGTTCGAGGTCATTGCGTTTGCTGATGACCTGACCGTCAACGAAATCTCCGGGAATGAGTATTAAGTCCGGGTTAAGTGCGTTAGTTTTTTTGACGACCTCCTGAACGAAATCGCGTCTGTTTACCGAACCGACATGAATGTCAACTAGCATAGCGATTTTGAGGCCGTCAAAATTTTTCCCTAAGCCTTTGATTTTAACTTCATGCGTAACAACATCAGGTACTTTTGTTCCCTGATAAACGCCGTAAACTGTAGTAAGTGCAGCGATGATTAAGACGGTTAAAGAGGCGTAATGAGCAGGGAAATTTGAGCGCATGAAAATTTTGCAGACGATGAAGAGAATATCTTTAACGATTAACATTATTGCGGCAGCGATCATGAAGCTGAACATTGCCGACAGAATTAGTGCTAAATTTCTGGGGAGTTCGTAAACGTCAAAGCCTGCCGGTGTCATTCTGAGTAGTAACATTTTTGCGATACCAGAGACGATTAAGAGCGAGAGCAATAATTTTGCCCATGCCGGTATTCTCAGGGGTATAATCATGCTGAGAACGTCATAAAGGCATATGAGGCACGGGACTAACATAAAGGGATTGAACATAAATTTTTTCTCCTGTAAGTGTTAAATTTTTGCAGGAATTATACAGCATCAACTCAAGTTTAACATTCCGTACAAGAAGTCTGCCACTTATATAAATGGGAGATGAATTGCGCTTTGTATTATTATATCTACATGATAAAATTTAACTACCATGAACAGGGCATATAAATTCCGAATATATCCGAACAAAGAGCAGTGCATAATGTTTTCCAAAACTTTTGGCTGTGTTCGCTTCATATATAATCGAATGTTGTCGGACAAAATTGCTTACTACAAGGAAACAGGAAAAACACTTCAGACAACACCGGCGCAATATAAAACTGAGTTTGAGTGGTTAAAAGAAGTGGACAGTCTTGCGCTATCAAATGCCCAGTTGCATCTGCAGTCAGCATACCAAAATTTCTTCAGCAAAAAACGCTCTGGCTTTCCAAAA
>JAFTBA010000069.1 GCA_017458545.1 Synergistaceae bacterium
CAGGCCACAGCAGATGAAGAATGTACCTCCAAATCCTACAGCTCACTTCTCGCAATATGTACCAGTTCATCGCACCTGTTATTGCGTTCGTCATAGGAATGCCCTTTAACCCAATGCCAGTTGACATTGTGAGTCTTAGTGAGTTCGTCAAGGCGTTCCCACAAGTCGCGGTTCAATACATCATTACCCGTTGAGGTCTTCCAGCCTTTACGCTTCCAGTTGGAGAGCCAGTGTTTAACAAAAGCGTTCTGCAAATAAGCCGAGTCAGTATGCAGGTCAACATCACACGGCCACTTCAACGCCTCAAGCGCACGAATCGCAGCAGTAAGTTCCATTCTGTTGTTAGTGGTCTGACTCTCAGAACCGTAAATCTCGCGTTCAATTCCGTGTTCTGGCGAATACAGTATTGCTGCCCAGCCTCCGAGCCCGGGATTAGGCGATGCACCGCCGTCAGTGTAAATTATCACGTGCGGCCTCATCGCTTATTCCTCGAACACTATGCTGATTACTACGGGGCCTTCCGTGTAAATATCTCCTGAAGCAACTGCAGAGATTATTACGGGTTCGGTTATTCTTCCGAGAAGGTCAACAGCACTGAAAAACGTTTCGCCGTCAAGAGTACCTACGTTATTCGTTAAAGGCTCAGGCAGTATACCGTCATTAACGGCTTTGTTCCTGAGTTCGCGCAGAAATATATGCAAAATTTCTTCGGGAGTAGGATTGTTTTCGGCCTTATCGTTTCTGAAAAATTTTCGGTAAACAGGTGAGCCGTCCCGGTAAGTGAGAATGCTCTTCCCTGTTTCAAGACGAATCATAACCCTCATATTTTCGCCGACAGTGTAATTTTCACCTGACAATGCCCTCACGTAATGCCTCATATCCGCGCTCAACAGCTCATTTATTAACGCCTCTTCAGCACCCGACTCAAACTCAACAGGTACGTCAATCAGTCTCGTGAATGATTGGTCAGAGATTCGCGTTAATACATTGAGCCTCACCTGCTGTTTGAGGTCGTTAAGTCCCTCAATAATTTCTTCTCGTGAACTCCCTGCTTCAAATGCTGTCTGTCCCACCTACACATTTGCTCTTATCGCTATTGCCTCACTGCGTAACGTTTTCAGTTCGTGCCTGAACTGCGATGACTCCTCGCGCATTATTCGGAGTGCTGCTTCAAGTTCGCGCTTCTCCTGTTCAAGTATGAGTCTGTCGTTCCTCATTGTGTCGAGTTCAAAACCTGTAAGGTCCAGGCTTGCCGATGCCTCAGCTAATGACGCTCTCATCTGGTCGGTAGTGCGTTCGTTCTGTGTCAGCTGGAACTGCAAATCATAGAGCTGCTGTTTGAGTATTTTCATTCCGAACAACGCAGTCCTTACGTCCTGAGACAACACAGCCATAACCGACAGTATTCCGACTGCTATCAGTGCTCCAGTCAACGCAGTGATTAAACGGCTTGTGTATTTTGGACGGAGGCGGAATATTGAGACTCTTTTCTTGCCCCATTTAGAGCCTACGGAGTCGCCTAAGACTGAGAGCAATGCGCTTGCGATTACGAGTGAGAATATCGGCAGCCAGTTAATATCTTCAATGAAGCGCGTGAACAATTTAGTTTCATCTCCTCTTCAGAAGGAAAGGTGATAATTCAGAGATCATTACTGCCGCGAAAATCAAAGCACAGCCCGTTAGCATTCTCATTGTTACGGACTCATTCAGGAAAATAATACTGCTGATTAACCCGAAGACAGACTCAAGACTCATAATGATAGTAGCGTGTGAAGGCTCTGCATATTTCTGTGAAATTATCTGAACCATATAACACCCGAATGTTGCGAATACTATCGTGAAGATTAATTCGGCAAGACCGTTAAAGCTGAGACGTTCAGACGGAGACTCGAAGATTAACGATGAGATTAAGGCAACGCCTGCGAATGATACGAACTCAGAGAAGCTCAAAGCTACGGGGTCAAGATTATGCGCGTAACGGCTTATAGCTATGACCTGAACTGCGAAAGTAACAGCACATATCACCGTTAAAATATCACCCTTCAAACCTTCAGGGCCTGCAGCCTCATCGCCCGAAAGAAAATACATTCCGGCAACGCAAAGACATGCCGCCATAATCGTCAGCCATCCCGGAAACACTCTGTGTAACGCCCAAATCATGAACGGAACCATTAACACGTAAGTTGCTGATATGAATGCCGAACGTCCTCCGCCTATGTAACGGAGTCCTACGGTTTGAGTCCCTATTGCTATGAAGAGCAGTACACCTATGATGAAACCTCCTTTGAAAGTTTTACGGAATGAGGCGTTAATTCTTTTGTGAAATATTGTGTATATCATCAATGAACCTATACTGAAACGCAGGAACAGTAACCAGCATGTAGGATAAATGCCCACGAGTATTTTCATAGTCGGGAAACTGAATCCCCAGAACATAGCGCAGTATAAGAGTCCTAAGTCGGCAAGAAGTGTTCTGTTCATTGAATTACACGCGCCTCAAGGTAATAGCGTTTTTCGGAGGCATGACCCATTGAGAAGGTTTTGCGCGGAAGGACTCCGGATTCCGAAATCACTTTGAAGAAATCGCGTTTGGCATTCTCATCGAACGGCGGCATCTCAAAACCTATTGACCCCTCCTCCTCAGAAAGCCCTTTTAATGCGTCAGTGTCATGAATATAATCAATGTTACAGTTTTTAGCGTCAAGATATTTTTGCAGGACTATCAACGGCGAAGCACCTTTAGATTTGTCGAGGTGAACAGTACCTTCAGTGCCGTGCGAATAATATTTTATAGGCCATGATTTACTTTTTGAACTTGAACATATGCTCTCATTAAGTTCAGCGATAAAACTTTCGGTTTCAACACCTTTAACGATTCTGTGAATGGGCTCAAATTTCAGAGCGTCATCGTGAATGTTCTCGAGTTCAACCATCGCATAACGCGAAGTGAATCCCTCCTCGTAACAAGCCTTAGCTGCAGCAAGCGAATGATTCCCGTCACCTACGGCAAACACTAAGGATAACTCTTTGCTTTTGCGTTTGATGTAGGAGTCGATACGCATGTTCAAGGCTCTTCTGTGGTCTCCGCGAATAAGCCAGCCCTTTATGTTGCCGCCCCCCAGCATTAAATCAAAGTCGTATAACTTCGTGAGCGAATGTTTAGCGAGTCTGAGAGGCTCAATAATTTCGCGGCGTTCATCATCACAAAGCAGTATGACATGAGAGAGTTCTAAGGGAGCATTCTGACGGATTAATTTGCGCGGAGGTATTCGTTCTTTAACGGTCTCTTCAGTTGCGCGGATTAACGGTGATGTTCCGGGTCTGTAATCGTATTCCTCAAGGTCAATGACTCCTACAATGCCTTTACGGATTGAACCGTCAAGCATTTCGCGCTCAACGTAAATGTATGAGTTCTTGTACTCAGTGAAGATATGACGCTGTAAATAATCATTCATGGCCGAATTTATGCGTGAAATTTCATCAGTGTTGTTATCTTTCAACATTGCTTCGGGCAGAATGAGATTGAATGCTGAGGGTGAATCCCCTGCGTAATCCTTAACCTTTTCCCAGTAATCAGGCTGTGAAGTAAACTGATCGCACGCAATTACAGCCCAGCGTGAAAGGTCTTCAAGGTCAGGTAACATTAAATCAGATGGTCTGAATATAATATGTCAGTCCTTTCAAAGGTTATTAACGGGTTTAATTTTATTCGGGGTGTAAAAATGCGTCAATTCGTTGTAGTGCGTTATAATCAGTTCATAAAATTACACAGGAGAAAAATTATTGATGGATAAAATTTTTGAGCGTTACCGCAAAGAAATAATCACAGGCGGAGGAATATTGCTGTTCTTAACCGTCGGCCTAATCACAATGCTGTTGACCGACTCAGGAAATGACCAGTCCCTAAACGAACCGCCCTCTCAAAATCAAACCGTTCAAAACCCGACCGACCTTCCCAAAACAGAAACACCCCCTCAGATTCCAAAACAGCCCGAAAAAATTTTGTACGTTTACGTTACGGGCGAAATAAAAAATCCCGGTGTCTATAAACTTTCGGATGACGCAAGAATTTTTCAGCTGATAGATTCGGCAGGAGGCTTTACCTCGAAAGCTGACAGGGAATCACTGAACCTTGCTGATTTTCTTGCTGACGGTATGCACATTCATGTGGGCGCAAAGTTACCCCCTAGAGTCAACCGTCAGCCGGCAGCAAGAATACCCGGACTCCCTGCACAAAATGTAGTGGTACAGCAGCCTGCTCAATCAGCTCAATCAGTAAGTCAGCAGTCCCGTCAGTCATCAGGCAATAGCAGCTCCAATTCAGTGAAGGTTGATGTTAATCACGCAGACGCTAAAGAACTCGAACGCTTAACGGGAATAGGTCCTGCAATCGCAAAACGGATAATCGAATACAGAAATGCTCACGGAAAATTCACCAAGCCCGATGATTTAATTAAAGTAAAAGGTATAGGCCCTGCCAAACTGGAAAAAATGAGGAGTCAAATCCTTATCCGCTGATGGAAATATTAAGACGCTGCCCAATGCTCGGAATACTTCTCGCGCTGACAGCAGGAACAGCCCTTTACGATCGCGCAGGAGTTTGGGCATTTGTTGTTGTAACGCCTGCTGTTTTCACTGGGGTAATGTTCATGTCGTATGAATGGGAACTCCCAGAACAATGGAGCGTTTTCGTTTTCGCACTTGCAGTAACGGTACTGTGTTCGTTGCGGATTTATGCTGTAATCTCCGAGCCTCCTGTCAAAAATTTAGTGTTCATAGGTGAGACAGGAACGGTAACGGACGTCAGGCAATGGGGCAGTATGTATGCGACTGTTATTGATACTGAGAGTCGGGGGAAGTATGTAACGTTTTTGCGTTTTCCTAATTTTGCGGAGGGTACGAGGATTGAATTTGACGGAGAGACGAGGAATTTCAGACCGAAAATGAACGGCTCGGATTTTGACGAGACCCGTTACTGGAAAGCGAGAGGG